>JASJCW010000193.1 GCA_030065265.1 Prochloraceae cyanobacterium | reverse complement strand
TAAAAAAGGTCGCTATCGTCAGTTCAGACAGTGCGATATTGATGTAGTCAGTCGGTCTAAATTAGATTTACTTTACGACGCACAAATGCCAGCAATAATTGCTGAAATTTTCACGGCGATCGACATCGGTCAGTTTTTAATTAGAATCAATAATCGTAAAATTCTCACTGGTTTTTTTGAGGCGATCGGGGTAGAAAAATCACAAGTAAAAGATTGCGTGACGATCGTCGATAATTTAGAAAAAATTGGCGAAAATAAAACTCAAAAAGCTTTAACAGAAATTGGCATCGATCGCGCTACAGATATTATCGAGTTTATTAAACTCAAAGGCAATTCTCAAGAAGTTTTAACTACTTTAGAAGATAAAATCAGTCAATTACAAAATAATCAAACTTTATCAACTGGAATTGCCGAATTAAAATTAGTAATTCAAGGTATCGAAAATTTTCAAGTCAACCCAGATAATTATTGTATCGATCTGTCGATCGCTCGCGGATTAGATTACTATACCGGTACGGTTTACGAAACTTCTTTAGTAGGTTACGAAAACTTGGGTAGTATTTGTTCTGGAGGCCGTTACGAAGATTTAGTCGGAACTTTTGTCGGGGAAAAAATGCCAGGTGTCGGTATTTCGATCGGTTTGACGAGGTTAATGAGTAAATTACTCGATGCTAAATTACTTCAACCTATGTCATCAAGTCCGGCACAAATAGCTGTTTTAAATTTAGATCCCGATTTAACGAGCGTATATTTAGAAGTATCGCAAAAATTGCGGCGATCGGAAATTAATGTTTTAACTAAATTTGAAAATCAAAAAATCGGCAAACAATTACAACAAGCAGATAAACTAGGTATTCCTTTATGTTTGTTAATTGGTAAAGATGAATACGACAAAGGAAAATGTAATATTAAAGTTTTGCAAACAAGAGAACAAATTGATATTTCTTTAGAAAACTTAGTTGAAAAAGTTCAAGAACTTTTAGCTCGAGATCTAAGATAATTGAATATTATAGTTACTATCCCGGATCTTTAAAGTAATACTAATTCTCCAAAATAATGCTACGGATAGATCCTCCAAGTTTTTACCTTCTCCCTCTTGCCTGTCTTCACCGAAACTGAGCTTACTAAGCTTTACAGAATTTCTACTATGATATTTGTTTTCAAGTCTTTAACCTCGTTACTTGTGATTGAATGAATCAGACTTTTTCTCCCTTGCAAAAATTCCTAATCACTTGGTTGCTGATTTTAGTAACTGGCTGGTTTACGGTCAAAACATTTAGTTATTTTGGCGAACTAATTAGTATTTTACTGACTGCTGCTTTAATTGCTTTTTTACTAAATTACGCAGTAATTGCTTTAAAGATTATTATACCTCGAACTCTAGCCGCCATTTTAGTTTACCTCTTTGCGGCTGTTTTTGTTAGTTTCATGGTGCTTACTTTCCTTCCTGTTGTTTTTAATCAAGCAGGTCAATTAATCGAACGATTGCCAGAAATTTTAGCAGAAGGTGAAGAGAAATTAAATTATTTTCAAACTTGGAGTGTCGAGCATCATTTGCCTTTTAACGTGCAAATTTTAACTTCGCAAACTTTAGCCAAAATTCAGGGACAAGCTGAAGCTATCACCTCTAAAGGTTTCGATATAGTTTTAGGTACTTTTAACGGACTTTTAGACATTATTTTAATCGTAGTGCTTTCTTTTTATATGCTGCTTGATGGGGAAAAACTTTGGCGCAGCGTCACCTGTTTTTTCGTACCGAAAATCCAAAATGGTTTAACTAAAACTTTACGTAAAAACTTACAATTATTTGTCGCCGGACAAATCTTATTAGGTTTATTTATGGCTACTAGTTTGACGATTACTTTTCGTCTTTTAGGAGTACCTTTTTTCTTAGTTTTTGCTGTTTTTATTGGCTTTATGGAAATCATTCCTTTTGTTGGCGCAACTTTAGGAATTGGCACTGTAGTTATAGTAGTATCTTTTATCGATCTCTGGTTAGCTTTACAAATTTTAGTTTTATCGGTAGGAATTCAACAGATCAAAGACAATTTAATTGCACCGAGAATTTTAGGAAATTTAACCGGTTTATCTCCAGTAATTATCTTTGTTTGTTTGATATTAGGGGCGAGAATTGGCGGTTTATTGGGGGTAATTTTAGCAATACCTTTAACGGGTGTGGTCAAAAGTTTAATCGAAATTGTTGGCGATCCGAGTTTACCACCCCAAACCGGTGCGTTTTTTCAAAATCCCCTCAAGAAAAGCGATCGCATAAATGCATTATCGCCCGCTAATAATACGATTGAAAGCGATCGCCCTTAAAGCAATTAATCAAACTATTTCGAGAATACCGAAGTACAAAGAAAGTAACGATTTTTACTTGGATATTCAATGGAAAAATACTGAAAAAAAGATTCAGATGCCTTATTTATTGTAAAACAACTTTACGCGCTGGTAAGATATCTTTTTTAGCTAAATATTCGTGAATTGCTTGGGATTTTAGCTTGCACAAATCTTTAGTTAATTCTTTAATTTTAAGGTTTTTTGTAATGAGGGGATTGAGAACCTCTCGCACCATACCTAAGATTTGAGGTTCGGCAACTAAAACTACTTCTGGAGAACGATATCTTTGAGTTAATTGCAAAATTTGATTGACAATTTCTTTAGCAAAACGCAATTCAAATTGATTGAGATGATTGGTGCGACGATCGTCGTAACTGTGGGAATTATTACCTTTACCGCGATTTCTCCCTGTTTTAATATTAGCCCACAATTCTTTTCCTTGCAGTTCTTTTGCGCGATCGGAAATAGCATTACATTCGATTAAATTCGGCCCGGATTGATATTCGGGTAGGGATGCCGATTGTAAAGTGAAAAAACGTGCTTTTGTACCGTCAATAACTGCAACTAAAGATTGATTCATAACTTATCACTTGCTTGAGACGAAAATTTGATATTTATTTTTTCTATCACGGAAAATGAGAATTTTTTCGATTTAAATCTCGAATTGTAAAATTTATTAATAGTCAAGTTCCTATCACAAATAGGAACTATTTTAAACGAAACAACTAGATAATTTTAGAATCGTTTAAAATAGCGACCGCCTCGATTAAACTGCTGGAGAAGACGGTTTACTGACAAACCACAAGAGCATTACTAAAGCAAAAACAGCAATTTGAACGAGTAAATAAATTGTGGCGTTTGGATAAACAAGAGCATACATAATATCAGCTCTCCTTGAGAAACTATTGAGGAGTTGATGAAACAAAGAGATTAAATTTGATACTAATCCGTTTCTATCTCTCCTTAATTATATCTTGCGCCAAAACACAAATATGAGGGCTGCTTATTTACGAACTGTAACATCAGACTTTATTTACTTAAATTGCGAGGTCGCCAACCTTTTTTAATAATTTGAGGGGGTCTAGATATTACTAAAGCATCCTCATTAACGTCTTCTGTAACCACAGTACCAGCAGCAACAGTCACGTCTTCTTTGAGGGTTACGGGGGCAACTAGAACGCTGTTAGCACCTGTTTTAGTCCGATCGCCGATTTGAGTATGATGCTTGTTAAAACCGTCGTAATTAGCCGTAATCGTACCCGCACCAATATTAACGCGATCGCCTAAAGTGGCATCGCCGAGATAGGATAAATGAGCGATATTGGTATTATTGCCGATGGTAGATTTTTTCAACTCGACAAAATTACCGATCCGACAAGATTGGCCGACCTCAACTTTACCCCTAAGATGGGAATAAGGCCCGATCCGCGTATTTTCCCCCACGCAAGAATCGGTAACTACCGAATACATCACCGTAGAATTAGCCCCGATCGCGCTATTTTCAATTAAACTGCCCGGGCCGATGCGACAGCCAGAGGCGATCGCAGTATTGCCGCGTAAATGGGTTTGCGGTTCGATAATCGTATCCGATTCTAACCGTACCGTATCGTCGATAGTAATACTATCAGGATCGATCATCGTTACCCCAGCTTCCATCCAAGCTTGTTTGATCCGCATTTGCAGAATTTGGTGGGCTGAAGATAATTGTTTGCGATCGTTGATACCGCTAATTTCCAAATAATCTTGCACTTCTGCAGCCATTACTGGGGATGCATATTTGACTACATCGGTTAAATAATATTCTTTTTGTTGATTGTTGGTAGTTAATTTAGGTAATATTTCAGCTAATTGGGGCCAGTTAAAGCAATATACCCCTGCATTGATGCGGCGATTGCGTCTTTGTGCGGGAGTACAATCTTTATCTTCAACTATATGGCGAACTTGATTTTGTTCGTTGCAAAAAACCCGCCCGTAACCTTGGGGGTTGGGTACGTTAGCGGTGAGAATAGTGGCTGCATTTTGATAAGTTTGATGAGTCGATAAAAGTTTTGCAATGCTCGCACCCCGCAGTAAAGGAACATCTCCATTTAAAACAATTAAATCTCCCTTAAAATCTTTTAAGTGGGGTAAAAGTTGTTGTACTGCGTGACCCGTTCCCAGTTGTTCGGTTTGTTCGACGAATTCTAATTTAGGATAACCTGCAAGAGTTTCTTTGACTAAATCTGCTTGATAACCGACGATCGCGAAGATTTTTTCCGGATCGATTACCTTACAACTATCCAGGACTCGTTCTACCAGCGATCGCCCTGCTAAAGAATGTAATACTTTTGGCAGGTTAGATTTCATTCGCGTTCCTCGTCCAGCCGCCAGAATTGCTACCGCTACCATGTTTTTGATTATAAATACGTACTTGTGTTACCCGAAACCTACCTTCATAGGAAGGACACTGCTGGAGTATAGCGCGTTTTGGTTCGATTAAACTAATAATAGGGTATTGTTTTTGACCGGGGAACGCCAGAGCAGGCACCGTCTGCTTGGTGCGCCCGACATATCTGAGGACACCTCAGATATGGCGCATCCGCTTTCACGGCGGTGTAACGGTGACTCGATTACAATTTAATTGCGATCGAGACAGGTCGGCCAAAATTAAACTATAGTTATACGATCGATTCTAGTTTGCCGAGATTATTTTTTTAGAGAAAAAACATTTTGAGAGCTTCTAGTTAAATTATCTTAATATCTCAATCCTTACTATTTGAAGTTTATGAGCGATTCTAATTTATCTGAACAAAAAAAATCTTTTAATATTTGGAAATGGTTCGGAATTGGTTGCGGGGGCTGTTTGCTAACCTCTATTTTAGCGATCGCCGGTTTGGGTTATTTTATTTACACAAATTTACAATTTTCTACCGATCCGCAAAAAGTAGAAGCGAGGGCTAAAGCGATCTTTGATTATGAAATTAGTGGTGGTTCTCGAGGACTTCTGACATTTGAAATTTTGGATATAAAATTTGCTCAAGTGACGAATATAACAACATCGCCACAAGTTGTATTGACAGTAGGTCAAACCCCGCAAAAATTATCAGGAGATCTTCAAGAAATAAGCATATCGATCCAACAAGCACAGGATTTAGATCTTAATATCGAATCCGAAGAAATAGCCGATCGACAATTGTGCGGTCAAACAGTTCAAGTTCTCATCCAAAAAGGTAAATTTAATTTTCAAAAACGCTTCAAAGAACCTAAACAGGCTTCCAGTCATACGGCAATAGTTAATTATAACGATACGGGCCGTTTTGTCTGGGTATTAGCTGTTGGAGAAGAATCGGAAGCAGAAGCTACTAAAGTTTTTGATTCTTTAGAATGTAAATAGATATTTTCCTACTATTGCGATCGCCTTTTTTGTCTATGAGTGAAACATCGATTCGTCCGGCATTAATTACTAGAGTCATCCCCGATTCGATCGCCTTTGAAATTGGTTTTGAAGCCGGAGATGCGATCGTTGCTATTAACGGGAGTAAACCTCGCGATCTGATCGACTATCAATATTTATGTGCCGATGAATTTTTAGAAATCGAAGCGATCGATGCTAAGGGAAAACATCATGCGATCGAAATAGAAAAAGATTACGATGAAGATTTAGGTTTAGAATTTGCCACCGCATTATTCGATGGTTTAATTCAGTGCAATAATCGCTGTCCTTTTTGTTTTATCGACCAGCAACCCCCTGGAAAAAGATCGAGTTTGTACCTTAAAGATGACGATTATCGCCTCAGTTTTCTTTATGGAAGTTATCTGACTTTAACTAATTTAAGTCAAAAAGAATGGCAAAGAATCGAACGAATGCGCCTTTCTCCTTTATTCGTTTCCGTCCATGCTACCGAACCAGATGTCAGAATTCGCTTGTTAAAAAACGATCGCGCTGGAAAAATTAAGGAACAATTTCAATGGTTTGAAGCTAGGAATTTACAAATCCACGCTCAAGTTGTTGTTTGTCCGGGAATTAATGACGGAATTCATTTAGAAAGAACTTTATTAGATTTAGCTTCTTTCCATAAAGGAGATATTCCTGCTGTTATTTCTGCGGCGGTAGTCCCGGTAGGTTTAACTCGATTTCGACCGCAAGAAGATGAATTAATTCCTGTTAGTAAAGATCGAGCCAAAGAAGTTATTTTCCAAGTGCAAAAATTACAAGCTAAATTTAGCAAAGAATTGGGCACTAATTTTGCTTGGTTGGCAGATGAATGGTTTTTAATTGCCAGGGAAGATTTACCCCCGGAATCCCATTATGAAGATTATCCTCAAATCGGTAACGGTGTCGGTTCAATTCGTCAGTTTATCAAGCAATTTCAAGCAACAGCCAGCCAAATGCTACCCGAAGCAATTAAAAGACCCAAAAAATTTACTTGGGTAGTCGGGAATGCAGTTGAAAAAGCTTTCGAGCCTTTAGTCAAACAATTAAATCAAGTCGAAAATTTAGAAATAGAATTAGCCCCATTAAATAGTAATTATTGGGGACAAGAAATTACAGTGACGGGTTTATTAACTGGCGAAGATTTAATTGCAGGTTTGCAAAGCAAAGATTTAGGAGATGGTATATTATTACCTTCAGTAATGCTCAAACATGACGAAAGTAAATTCTTGGACGATCGCACTGTTTTAGAAGTTGCTAGCAAGTTAAAAATTAAGATTTTTCTTATTAGTGGTGTTGCAGAATTAATTGAACTAGTAATAGCGCAAAGCGAAAACTAAAACCAATAACTGTGCGATCGAAAACATTTTGGCGGCATTGATTTGTAATATTTCTTAAAATATTAAGAGAAGTTTTAAGATGTAATATGAGTTTGCCAGAAGTTCAAACAAAAGAATCTCGTAATAATTCCCCAACTTGGAAAATAAAACTGCTTTACGATGGAGAATGTCCTTTATGCGTTAAAGAAGTTAATTTATTAAGCAAAAAAGATGCTGGAAGGGGTTTAGTCAAATTTGTCGATATTGCCAACCCTAATTATAACGCTGCAGACAATGCTAATATCGATTACGAGACAGCTATGGGTCGAATTCATGCTGTTATGGCTGATGGAAGTATCGTCAAAAATGTCGAGGTATTTCGTCGCGTTTATGAAATACTGGGGATGGGTTGGATTTATGCCCCTACCAAGTTACCGGTAATTGGTTTTATTGTCGATCGCATTTACGATCTTTGGGCTAGTTTAAGATTATTTTTGACCGGAAGGCCGAGTTTAAAAACAATTATGAGCGATCGCGCTCAAAAGTTTTGCGACGATGGTACTTGTGTTAAATAGATTTCAATACAATTGCGATCGCCGATCGCAATTAAACTCGAGCTTAAATTTTAAAACTCAAAGGCTTGCAAAATTCGTCGATTCCCTGTTTCATTACGTATATAACCACCGGAGTTACTAAGATTTTCGGACAAATACCTGCATTTAATAAATGTCCTACGGTTGTAGCTAACTTTTCTTGAGATAAATCTTGTTGCAATTCCCCTTGACAAATAGCAACCCTACACCTCTTTGCTAAACCATCCAACCAATTAATCCGATCGGGTTTTTGTCCGACTTTAATTGCTAAAGATATCGCCGCATCTTCTAAATCGCCTTCACAATCTTCGATCGCATCTAAGGATATTAAAGCTGCTTCGTAATCTGCTAATTGAGAACGATATCGAGCAATTTCTTGTGTGGTTAAGTATATCATTAATTTGCTAGGAAAGAGAGCTGAAAAAAGGTAATAAGGTACTCAATTTAACTGAGTTTAATCTTTTTCTGAATGGATGTAATCGACAAAATAGAATTTAGGTTCGAGCCAAAATTTTAGCCCACCATAAACTATTAAACCTAATAATGCGATCGCTATTATTGGTAAACCCCAAGTCATTCTAATGTTATCGGGAAAAACAGCGACGGAGCTAACAGCTAAAATAAAATAAACTAATAGAGCTATTTGAATGCGTTTAATATTATTTAAAGCACCCCGACAACTGCTGCAATGTTTGGTATGTTGATTGTAGCGATCGAGTATTTCTTGACGATTTTCATTAATATTATATTGCGCGGCAATCTTATTCAGTTCTAATTGATGCCAAGGTAATTTTCCTTGACAATAGCGATCGAACCATCTCCGAAATTCGATTACTAAGCGATCGGCACTAGTTGGCATTTGATAAGCTGTTTTCCAACTTTTTTCTTCTCGTTCTTCTCTTTGTTTGAGATAAGCATTTTGTTGCTGTAAGACGATCGCATCTCCATCTAAAACAACATTACGCTCTTGAATATGTTCCCACCAACGAGGGGTAATTTGCTGAATATTTTTCGCGAAATTGCGAGAAAACTGGGCTACAATTCTCGACTTTCCTGGAGAGACGGGTAGACAATAAGTAATCAAACCCATTTGTTTTCCAGTATTGCCGATCGCAATATCGTATTCTACGCGACAGGGTGGTTCAAAAGTAATAGTTGTTGGAAAAGCTCTAACAATAATAGCTTGGATTAAATTGGGAGTAGATTTAACAATTTCGATCGGAACTGGAACGGCTTTGTCTCTATTACCTTGTACGGCATGATGGGTAAAAGGAACGTGAGAAGGATCTGCTACATTTTCTATTAAAGCTTCCCAATCATAGGCTAAATCTCTAACTACAGAACTCCAGACATAACCTTTACTGGCATCGATTTTATCCGACAAAGGAAGAGGTGTTGAGTCGGCTAATTCTGCTGTTTCTGGGTCGAGCCAAACCCACAATAATTCCTGAGCTTCTTTACTAGGGAAAACTTTAACACATAATTGTGCTTGATTTTGTTGGATTAAATCAGGTTTTTCTGCTTGGGGAATCGCGGTACAATTTCCTGCTTTATCAAATTGCCAACCGTGATAGCTGCACATTAAATTACCAGTGCGATCGTCTACTCTTCCTTCACTTAAAGGTGCGAGACGATGGGGACATCGATCTGAAAATACTTGATATTTTTCCGAATTTTTTGGTTTCCAAATAACTAAACGCTCTCCTAAAACAGTCACTGGAGTAGGACGTTTTGGATCGATATCTTCTATTGGTGTTAAAGGATACCAGTTTTGAAAAAAATTAAATTCTGTCATTTATTAGTTGTTATTTGCTGTTTGTTATTTGTTAGTTGTTATTTACTGTTTGTTAGTTGTTAGTTGTTAGTTGTTAGCCACCATCCACTACCCACTACCCATTACCCATTACCCAAATAAAGATCCAGCTCGGGAACATCAACCCATGACTTATTATCGTGAGACTTATGGGTAAGATCCATCAGCAATTGGGAATAGACTCCCTCTTTTAAAGAAGGTACTAAAGACTTTCTCTCGTCGATACTTGCGACTAAGCGATCGACTATCCTAATAAAAGGTGCTAAACGTCCGTCGGTAAACACTTCAGGAAAAGCCAAACGTTTTGGAACTTCTACTTCTGTTAAACTTTTACCTGCGGGTGCAGCTAACAAACGGAAACCGTGAACGTAGTCTTTAAGATTATCGCTACCTAAGACCAAAGTACCGCGATCGCCGTATATTTCTACCCAGTGACCCCTGCCTTGATATGTTACCGAAGAAATAGATAATTGTACTGGCGTACCGTCAGCTAGTTCTAAGATTAACAAACAAGTATCGTCTGCATCAACCGGCTTTAATTCTCCCGTCGTCGGATCTGGCCTTGCGGTTATGGCACAATTTAAAGTCGCACACAATTTTTTTACCGGCCCGAACAACCAACTAATATAATCAAAAGCGTGAGAAGCAACCGCACCCAATGCTCCTCCTCCCTTATCTTTTTGAGAATACCAGTTCCAGGCCCTTTCTGGATTAGCCCGAGAAGTAACTAACCAATCAATTTTAATTAAACGCTTTTTTCCCACGTAATCTTGTTGCAAATATTCTGCCAGCAATTGCCAAGCTGGCACGAAACGAAATTCAAAATCTGCGATCGCGACTAAGTTTTTTTGTGCTGCTAAATGGTACAATTCTTTAGTCTCTTCAGCAGACATATTCATCGGCTTTTCTAATAACAGATGTTTCCCTGCTTCTAATGCTGTTTTTGCCATTTCGTAATGCAAAAATGGGGGAGTAGAAATACTTACTGCTTCGACTTCTGGTAAAGCAACAATCTTTTCTAACTTGTTGAAAGCATAAGGGATTTTATTAGCATCTGCGATCGATTTTGCCGTACCCAAGTCGCGATTGTATATTGCTACTACTTCAGTCCGGGGATGGTGTTGAAAACCAGGAACGTGTATTTTTTTTCCGAAACCAGTCCCGACTACCGCCACACCAATTTTTGCATTCATAAATCTTTGTTTTGTTGGGTTTAATATTTTTGTAATATTTAGTTAAATGATATGATATCACTCTAAGATATTTAATGTTATTTACAGGATAAAGAATAACTCTAACAAATCGTTTCAGGAGTTTAAGAATTGTGGTCACAGAAGTAAAACCCCAAAAGAATTACGAAGCAAAAACCCAAGAAATAGCCAAACAACTATTAGAAACAACCCGCAATAAAGGATCGATCTTCGATCGCCTGCGCGACCAAATGCGCTGGGATGATAAGATGCTAGACTGGGCAATGAGCAATCCTAGTTTGCGAGTCCAATTATTCCGCTTCATCGATGTAATTCCAGCATTACGCAGCAAGGCAGAAATAGCTCGCCATCTCCAAGAATATATTGGACGGGAGTCGGTAGAATTACCATCGGCACTAAAAGCTATTCTTAATTTTACCGATCCGAATACCCCCCCAGCACAAATAGCTGCAGCAACGGTTACTAAAGCAGTCGAAGCACTCGCACACAAATATATTGCCGGAGAAAATATTCAACAAGTAATTAAAACCATCGATCGCCTGCGTAAAGAGAAAATGGCTTTTACGATCGATTTACTTGGCGAAGCAGTAATTACCGAAACAGAGGCAGAATCTTATTTACAAGGTTATCTAGATCTGCTCGAACAATTGAGCCTAGCAGCGAATAAATGGCCCGAAGTTGCAGAAATCGACTTAGCAGATGGAGAAAAATTACCGCAAGTTCAAGTTTCTGTCAAGTTGACGGCGTTTTACTCTCAATTCGATCCGATCGATCCTGAAGGAAGCAAAGCAAAAGTCTGCGATCGCATCAGGATTTTACTGCGTCGTGCTAAAGAGTTGGGTGCGGCGATCCACTTCGATATGGAACAATACGAGTATAAAGATCTTACGCTCTCGATTCTCAAAGAGTTGTTACTTGAAGATGAATTTCGTACTCGTACCGATATCGGCATGACCTTACAAGCCTACCTGAGAGATTCAGAAAAAGATCTTCAAGAATTAATTGAATGGGCCAAAAAAAGAGGATATCCCGTTACACTCAGATTAATTAAAGGGGCATACTGGGATCAAGAGACGATTACATCCCTGCAAAATCACTGGCCGCAACAAGTATATAACCAAAAGGCCGCTACAGATATTAACTTTGAAAAAATGACCCGATTGTTACTCGAAAACAATCAATACTTATCTGCCGCGATCGGCTCTCACAACGTGCGATCGCAAGCCTTAGCCTGTGCTATTGCCGAGGATCTAAATATTCCCCGCGGCCGCTTCGAGATGCAAGTATTGTACGGTATGGGAGATACTTTAGCAAAAGCATTAGTTCAAAGAGGTCATCGAGTTAGGGTATATTCACCCTACGGAAAACTACTTCCGGGTATGGCTTATTTAATTCGTCGTTTGCTCGAAAATACGGCAAACAGTTCCTTTTTGCGCCAAAATTTAGAAGATCGTCCGATCGAAGATTTAATTAAACCTCCCACCCTATCCCTAGAAGATTTGCAAATTGGGGGAGAAAACCAGCTCAACTTCCAACCTGCTGCAGATACCGACTATGCTGACATCATACTTAGGGAAAAAGCGAAAGCAGCTTTAATAAAAGTTAAAGGGGAATTAGGTAAAACTTATTTACCACTAATCGACGGAGAATATACTCAAACCGAAAAAGCGATCGATTCGGTCAATCCTTCC
>JASJCW010000192.1 GCA_030065265.1 Prochloraceae cyanobacterium | reverse complement strand
CTTTAGTAGTAGACAAACCAGAAAAAGAAGCACCTGCTCCCGACATGGGCGGCATGGGCGGCATGGGCGGCATGGGCGGCATGGGCATGGGTGGCATGGGTGGCATGGGCATGATGTAGCCCTAAACCCAATCCTTGCAGCCTAATTTGAGATTGAATAATCGCGCTTGTTATCTAAACATAGATTGCAAGCGCGATTGCAAATTTTGAAACAGCTTTCAGTAATTTTTACTTTTCAAAAAAAATTTGAGTGAAATAACTATAAAAATTAACTATAGCAGTACAAGTTTTGGTTAGGACATTTAAGAGAGGCTGAAGCCTTAAATCTTAAGCATAATCCCTCTGCCTTCTGCCTTCTGCTATAGCTATTTAGTTACTTTATGTACTAAAGCAATAACTTCACTGCGACTTAATTTTGCTCGGCCTAAAGCCAAAACATCTAAAGTTCCGTGAGCTAAAGTCAAAGGAATTTGACAGAAATTTAAAGCAGGGCCTTTTGGTAAAGACTTGGTGTAAGTATCTGCCAAAGAAAGATTGTAACGGGCATAAGCTTGCATATCTTCAGCCGTCCAGCCAGGAGGAAAAAAGTTTACTCCCCGATCTAAATCTTCTAAATGGTTGCGTAAGATATTGACTGCTTGGAGACCCCGGCCAAAACCGATCGCACAACTACGATCTGTTTGCGTTCCATCGTACCAAGCCCACAAGTCTGAAAGTAACAAACCTACAGCACCAGCTACGCTAAAAGTGTAACAATCGAGATCGGACTTATTTTCAATTTTCCAATTAATCTCTGCCCAATAAGCCATGCGATCGGCCATCGCCGCAGTCGCGTCCCAAATTCTCGGTGCGATGCTAGGATCGGGCAGTAAAGCCCATTCGCCTACTCTGTAGGTTACTTCCGGTAAAACTAAAGCGTGTTTTTCTAAGCCTGCGGCAAAGTCCTCGATTTTCGAGTTTGCTACTCCCGATTGTAAGTTTATACTAATAGTTCGCAATAATTTTGCTTTGGTCGCGCTATCGAGATCTGGGTGATCCTCAATTTCGTCGATCGCCCGCATGCAAAGGTAAGCTGATGAAACTGCTTCAAGCAAACCTTCTGGCAGACGACCGATCGGGATGTAAAAAGTTCTGCTGGTCTTTTGCAGAATCTCTAAAGCATTTTTTCGTAAACTCATTATTCTAACTCCTCACGCCATTTTTTTTGAATGTATGATACTCTTACTTCGTATTATCTAATTTAACTATTCTTGATTTAAATTTACTCTCCTAAAATGAAAACTGGGATAAATTATGCAGTATTTATTAAGAATAGTCAAAATTAATTTTTAACGCCAGATATTCCTATGGATCTCATCAGTTTTTCTTGTTCGTGGTTTTACCCACCTTAAAAGATTTGTATTATTGGCTTCGATCTGAGTAGTTAAATAAAATTACTTAGATATTCTTGATATTCCCTGTTTCTGCTTCAATTGTTTTAAACTGTAACCAAAAAACATTTAAAACGAGCTAAGATCGAAAGTAAGATAAAGTAAAGTGCGATCGAAACAATAGTTTTTAAATATCCCCAAGCTCGAAATAACTTCGATCGCTTAGCATTGAGGTAGGAGCAATGGCAAAGCTACTAGCAAATAGACGGCAAGCCGGAAGTTTATTGGCATTAAAACTCTCAGCATATGTCAACTTTCCCAATACCATTGTCTTAGCATTGCCTCGTGGTGGAGTTCCAGTTGCCTTTGAGATTGCAACAGCTCTGAATCTTCCTTTAGATTTGTGTTTGGTCAGAAAATTAGGAGTTCCGACTCATCCAGAGTTAGCTATGGGTGCTATTGCTAGCAATGGAGTTATGGTAACTAATTCAAACATAATCGAATGGTACAAGGTGTCTCGAGCAGAAATAGCTGCAACTATCGCTTCAGAAGCCAAAGAATTAGATCGAAGAGACCGATTGTATCGCCAAGGGCGATCGCAGCCAATAATAAATAATAAAACCGTAATTTTAGTAGATGATGGCATAGCTACTGGTTCTACAATTCGCGCCGCGATTAATCTTTTAAAGAAACAGCATCCTCAAACTATAATAGCTGCAATTCCAGTAGCTGATGCTTCAATTTGTCAAGAGTTACGTCAAGAAGTAGATCGGGTAATCTGTTTGCACGAAACAGATAATCTCTATTCTATTAGTTGCTGGTATCAAGATTTTTCTCAAGTTGAAGATCGAGAAGTCCAAGATTTATTGGCAAATGCAGACCGCAATACAATTGTCAAATAAAATATATCTAATAATTATAAATAATTGCAAAAATATCGAGGTTTATTTGCCAAGTTGCGAGAATATGCCTGAGATCTATCTTAAATTACTCTCTCACTATCACTGCACAAAGAGAAGTAATAGATTATTGCGATCGCATCTTCTGAATTAAATCGCATTGAAAACGAATGGCAAAGAATCAAAGAAGACGAAATAGCAGATCGAGTATTTGAAGATGAATATAAATTAATTTTAGTGGCGATCGCTGACTGTTTTCCATCCTTTTCAGCTAATACCAATTCTCAAAAGTAACTAGAGACTTAGTTAATGAATAAAATTTTTTAATTAAATCTCGTAAACTAAGCAAGACAAGATATTTAGGGTTTTCTCTTAATCTAAAATAGAATTGTCAACTATTTGAAAATATTTGAGAATTGGTATAACTTACCAAAAGTTAATACAATACTGTTTATTTATGTCTGACTACTTATCATAACTAACTAAAGTATGAATAACATTAGCATTGTTGCAAATAGCAGAAGCCGCAAAAAAAACTTGCGAGCTTTTATTTGCTTTGGAAACTGTAGTGAAAATAGAGTTTTTGTTGTGAAATATTTTCTGGCAAAATTTATGAAATATTTACGTTAAGGACAAAAAAATAGCGTAATAAACTAATATTTTAAATGAAAATTAGCAAAATTGACCCTCAAATTGAAGGTCAAATAATATTTTAAAAATGTTAGATTCGATCTTTATCTTATTCACCGAGAATAACTTTGTTTTGTTGAGATCTGGAAATTGGAAGATTGTTTTTACTCTTTAACAAAATAGAATTTTTATTATTTAAAAATTTGCGATAAGAAGATGAAATAACCCTCGAAAGAATCATTTTAATAATAGGAATCATCATGATTGCCCCCAAGACTAACAAAATTCCGCAAATAGACCAAATTTGATAGTTAGGAATTTCTAGAACTCCCCTTAAAATCACTTCTCTGAGAATAGAAACGATCGCAATTTCAACTGCTACTGCTACGGAAATTTCTTTTTCTTGCAAGTAAATGATTAATAATCTAAATATCTCAACAAGAATCAAAACAAAAAGAATATCAGGAGTTACTGCTTGAAAGTTAAGAGGAGGAACTAAAGACGCGAACAATTCTTTAATTTTAATAAACATAACTCCAAACAAACCAATACAAAGAAGAACGACGATAAAGTCTTGAATTAACTCTAAAATATTAATAACTATCGTTTGAACTTCAGAACGGATTGACTCGAATATGTTAGTTGGTGTCGCTTGTTGATGTGTAATTTTCATGATTTATTTTTTTTTCAAAAACTTATGACAATTGGAGGATGGAGGGCGATCTAAAACTAAGAGGAGATCGTTGAGGATTCGATTTAATTAAAACCTTGATTAATTTAGGTAATCTAACCAAAGTGCAAAGATAAAAATTCAATAAAAATTTCTATGCTTCATTTCTACTGAAAACTATTAAGTTTTATTGCTTTCAATGTCTATGGTAAGGTTAAGCAACTAAGGAATCAATCGGCTAAATAGCGGAAAAACCGATAATACTGTTAGTATTTACGTAGGATTAAAAAGGTGATTGAATCGCAAGAAAGTTGCTCGAATTAAACCGGTAACCTACGACAAAGAAGCATAAATATAGGATATAACTGAAATTGAATAATTTATTTTTGACTCGATCGCTAAACAAAAATAACTGCGATCGGACTCGTCCCCACTATTTTAGATTTAAATTACCATATCTTTAAAGTAGGACTAAAGAATCCTTAAAAAAGACCTTAAGAGCCTATTTAAAAGTATAAATAAAACAATATTTTTGAAATTTGCTTTCTCGAATCGATGATTCTAACGCTAAGATAATAAAGAAATTTTTGCGTTTTCAATTAGCATTTTCAACTCGAGATAGAAAATTAAACTATGAGTAGGAACCTTTTGAGATGGTGTCTTTCCTTGAAAACTTTAACTTGTTTTGTTTTCAGTTTATTTATAAGTTGGGGTTGGTTTGCTACAATACCAGCAAACGCAGCTAGTTCGATTCAACCCTATGTAGACAAAGTAGTAGAGCGAATAACTGAATTTCAACTCGATAATGGGATGAAATTTATAGTTTTAGAAAATCACGAAGCTCCGGTAATTTCCTTTGTCACCTATGCTGACGTTGGAGGAGTAGACGAACCAGATGGTAAAACTGGAGTCGCTCATTTTCTCGAACATCTAGCCTTTAAAGGTACTGAAGAAATTGGCACGACCAATTATCGAGCCGAAAAAAGACTTTTAAATCGCTTGGATCGCCTGTACGATCGCATCAAAGCGGCCGAAACCAGAGGAAACCAAGCAGAAATCGAAAAACTGCAAGAAAAATTCGCTAAAGTTCAAAAAAAAGCCTCTGAATACGTTATTTCCAATCAATTGGGTCAAATTATTGAGACTGCTGGAGGTCGGGGCTTAAACGCAGCAACATCGGCCGATGCTACTGTATATTTTTACAGTTTACCAGCCAATAAATTAGAATTGTGGATGTCTTTAGAATCCGAAAGATTTTTAGAACCAGTATTCCGCGAATTTTACAAAGAAAAACAAGTAATTCTTGAAGAAAGACGTTTAGCTGTCGATAACTCTCCGATCGGCAAAACAATCGAAGTATTCTTAGATAAAGCCTTTACCGAACATCCTTACAAGCGTTACGTCATCGGTTACGATCGCGATATTCGCAACTTAGAGCGAAGAGATGTCAAAAAGTTTTTCAAAAGCCATTATCCTCCTAACAACTTGACAGTGGCGATCGCCGGAGATGTCGATCCAGATCGAGTTAAAACAATGGCTAAAACCTATTTTGGGCGTTATTCGGCTCAACCGCAAGCTCCAGAAGTTGCGATCGTCGAACCTCCACAAACCGAAACTAAAGAATTTACCCTCAGATTAGATTCTCAACCCTGGTACTTTGAAGGATATCACCGTCCCAGCATTACAGATCCAGACCATGCAGTTTATGAAGTAATTTCTTCCCTACTCAGCGACGGTAGAACTTCGAGGCTTTATAAATCTTTAGTTGAAGAAAAACAAGTAGCTTTAGCCGCGCGAGGAATTAGCGACTTTCCCGGCAAAAAATACCCCAATTTAATGCTTTTCTACGCTTTAACCGCTCCTAACAGCGATGTTGATAATGTAGCTGCTGCATTAAATATTGAAATCGATCGCCTCAAAAACGAGTCAGTTTCCGAAACAGAATTACAACGAGTAAAAACCAATTTAAGAGCCGGTTTGTTGCGCTCTTTAGATTCTAATCTGGGAATGGCTCAATCTTTAGTAGAATACGAAGCTTTAACCGGGGATTGGCGCAACTTATTCAACCAATTAGATGCGATCGCCAATGTTTCCCAAGCCGACATTCAAAGAGTAGCGCGATCGACCTTTACCCCCGAAAACCGGACGATCGGCAAGTTGCTACCTTCAAGTTCATCATAATTTTCTCCCATAACTAAGTAAAAACCAATGAGCGAAAACAAATACAAAAAAGTCTTTACCTGGCTGGGATTAATCTTACTGACAACCTCGCTGGTACTAGCTTCTCACCTACCAGCAAGCGCGCAAACTGCCAAACATTATACTGATTTAGAATTTCCCCCTCTACCAGAAGTAGAATTACCCGAATACGATCGCTACAAATTAGACAATGGCATGACAGTTTATCTAATTCGCGATCGCAAATTACCTTTAATTCGGGGTAATGCCGTAATTCGCACCGGTTCGCGTTTAGAACCGAATCAGGAAGTCGGTTTGGCTGAAATTACCGGAACGACAATTCGTAGCGGTGGCACGAAACAACATCCTGCTGACGAATTAAACCAATTACTCGAACAAAAAGCTGCCAGCATAGAAACTAGCATCGATACTACTTCCGGGAGTGCTAATTTTGACTTTCTGGCTGAAGATTTAGAAACTGTATTTCCTTTATTTGCCGAGGTAATTCGCGATCCAGCATTTGCTGCCGATAAAATTGAATTAGCCAAAACCCAATTAAAAGGTCAAATTGCTCGGCGCAACGATAACCCCGGAGATATTGCCAGTCGAGAATTTCGCAAGTTAATCTATGGTGAAGATAGTCCCTACGCTCGTACTGTAGAATATACAACTTTAGATAATATTTCTCGTCAAGATGTTATCAATTTTTATCAAACATATTTCCG
This sequence comes from Prochloraceae cyanobacterium, assembly GCA_030065265.1. Classification (GTDB taxonomy): domain Bacteria; phylum Cyanobacteriota; class Cyanobacteriia; order Cyanobacteriales; family JASJDA01; genus JASJDA01. The sequence continues at coordinate 5,922 of JASJCW010000192.1, read as the reverse complement.
TCCCGATCGCGTTATTTTAGGCATAGTCGGCGATTTTGAACCCCGTCAAATGAAGGCTTTAATCGAGTCAAATTTTGGCGATTGGCAAGCTCAAACTAAAGAAAAAACCGACATAACAGCACCTCAAGCAAATCAAAAATATACCGACGGAATTTATTTGGTCGATCGCCCCGAATTAACTCAAAGTAACATTCTTTTAGGCCATCTTGGCGGTCAAGCATCCGATCGAGAATATCCAGCACTCTCGGTAATGAACGGAATGCTAAATGGTTTTACCGGACGTTTGTTTAACGATATTAGAGCGCGTCAAGGATTAGCTTATAGCGTTTACGGTTATTGGAGTGTTAGATACGATTATCCCGGAATGTTTATTGCTGGGGGACAAACTAAATCAGAATCTACAGTTCCTTTCGTTCGCTCTATTCTAGACGAAGTAGATCGGCTCAGAAGCGATGAAATTACACCTCAAGAATTAGAATTTGCTAAAGAATCGATTCTCAATTCTTTCGTGTTTAATTTCCAAAAACCAAGTCAAACTTTATCGCGGTTAATGACTTATGAATATTTCGGTTATCCCGATGACTTCATTTTTAAATATCAGCGAGAAGTCAAAGCAACTACAGCCGATGATATTCTCAAAGCAGCTCGAAAATATTTACAGCCCGATCGCATTGTTACTTTAGTAGTTGGTAATAAAAAGCAAATCGATCCGCCCTTAACTCAACTCGATCGCAACGTAAAAACAGTGGATGTTTCCATTCCACAACCCGCTCGCAGTCAGCTTAATTAATTAATTAATTAAAAGGCGATTTGATTGTCGATAATTTAACACAATAAACCGGGATTTATTTAATTACGATCGCGGTTTTTTCTAATTTCAAATATTGTTTATGTCCTTATGCAATATCAAAATAGCAAAATTCTTACTGGATAAGAGTTTTGGAGTCTAGATTTTATTTATTTTTTGATTTTAGCTTGATATTCCATTCTCAATTAGCTTGTTTTAATGAAAATTTAGCAGAAATCGAATATCGGATAAATAACCGATAATTATCGGCTGCGACGATCGAGTTTACGAATCAAATCGGATTGCTATATCTGGAATATGAGGCGTATATCCAAAATCTTCTGCTAAAATTCGACACTCAGCATAATCGTAACCACGGGAGCGCAGCGCAGCCTCCGGCTATTCACACTACTCCGACAAAATGAGAATTGCTGCTTATAGCCAACTACTTCTTTCTCTTCGAGTTCATAGTAGAATGCGCGACAACAGAACGATCGGAATCAAGGATTTAAAAAAACTAAATGATCGCCCTCAAGTTCACCTAACTTTTTGGGAGTACCAGTTAATTTTAACTTTCCTTTATCTAATAGGGCGATAAAATCCGCACGCAGAATTACTCTGGGGCGATGGCTGATTATAATAGTTGTTTTGCCCCGTCTGTAATCTAAAAGTCGATCTAGCACTTGGTTTTCACTCACCGGATCGAGAGAGCCTGTAGATTCATCCAAAATCAGCACTGGCGGGTCATTGACGATCGCTCTTGCTATGGCTAATCTTTGTCTCTGGCCTCCTGAAAGATTGGCCCCAAATTCCCCTAAAACCGTTTGGTATTTATCGGGTAGTTCGCTGATAAACTCGTCCGCACTGGCGATCTGGCAAGCTCTAACAATCTGCTCGAAACCGATCTGAGGCGAACCGAGACGGAAGTTTTCCAAAATCGAGCGACTCCAAAAATGCGGTTCTTGGGGAACTAGCACTACTTGCTGTCGCAAGCATTCGAGGGAGAGATCTTGCTGGTTGTAGATGCCAAAGCGAATATTGCCGGACTGAAGCTGATATAATCCGCCAATCAGTTTAGCAAGGGTACTTTTGCCACAGCCAGATTGACCGATTAAAGCCGTTACTTGACCTCCAGGAATAGTAAGAGAAAAATTTTCTAGCAAGTCAACTCTTCCGATGTGGTGAAAATTGAGTTGGGTGCAGATGATATCGGCATTATTCGGCATTTTTACCCAGGGCAAAGTAGTCTCTTCTTGCTGTTCTGGGGTGCTATCAATTACTTCGCCCAGACGCTGGGTGGCTGTTTGAGCGCGGGCAAATTCATCGACAAACTCAACTAAGACTTTAATTAAACCAGTAAAATTGGCATTCATGGCATTAAATGCCAGCAGTTGACCGATGCTTAATTCTTGACTAATCACCAGGGTACTGCCAAACCAGAGAATTCCGATCGTACCGAGGCCAGAAACTAAACCAGAGAAAATTCTGTTGATAATATTAATTTGAATCGTTTGCAAGGTAACATTAGCAAGACGACCGAAGCGGCTTTGCAATTCTTCCCAGGTTTGGGGGGCAGCATTGGTGGTTTTGAGGGTAAGAGCACCTTTAAAGGTTTCGACTAATACACCCTGATTTTCGGCGGCTGTAACTAATACTGTGCGGGTTTTCTGTCGCAGTGCGGGCAGAAAAATGATTGTGGATACGCTCATGGCAGCGGCGACCAATAAAGCAGCCCCGGTAAGTTGCCTACTATAGAAGAGCATGAAACTCAAGGAAACTAAGGCAATAAAAGACTGACTGGGTATCCTAATCACAACTCGGGAGACGAGCCGGTTAATTTCGCGAATGTCTCGCAGGCGACTGACGATTTCGCCACTGCGACGCGCTTCGTAGTAACTGAGGGGCAAGCGCAAAATTTGTCGTCCGAATTCCAAAACTAATCCTAATTGCAATCGCTGGGCGAATTGAGCAATTAAGTGAGACTGTACCAGTTGAAAGGTGCTGCTGAATAGATTCATCGTCACCACCCCAATAACCACTGCACTCAGTAGTTGGGTATCTCCCCGCACCAAAACTTCATCGGTGAGGATTTGGATCAGTAGAGGAGTCGCGAGGGAAAGGAGTCCAACCGCCAGGTTAATCAGTAATGCCTCGGCAATAATCGGGCGGTAGGGCCGAACTCTTGCTAAGAAGCGTCCGAAGCCGCTAATTTTCTCATCTGGTTGCTCGTAAAAGCGAGTTTCATCCGGCACTAGCAGCAGCATCACAAAATTAGCCCAAGCTGCGGTTAATTCTTCGCGGCTGAGGTAGCGAATCCCCACGCCAGGGTCGGCGATCGCGTATTTTTTGCCCTTTTTCCCGTGCAATACAACCCAGTGGTGACCTTTCCAGTGGATAATGGCGGGCAGAGGCGCTAGATCGATTTTGTCGATAATTTCAGGAGAGGCTTTGACTTGACGAGCATTGAATCCCAAGGCTTCTGCACCCCGCCTCAAACCCAGCAGAGTAGTGCCTAGTTGCCCCGTCCCAATCGCTTCTCGGATGCGATTGATGGCAAAGGTACGCCCGTAGTGTTTGACTACCGTAGCAATACAGGCGGCACCGCAGTCTTCTTCACTATGTTGTCGTACGCACGGGTATTTCATCGAATTGTAATCTAAGTTGCACTTAACCTCTTAAAAGGCTATCGCATCTCGTAAATAAGCTTAGTCTTCTTTTGAAATCCTTAATTTTAGTTAAAAGTACGCTCTTACTCTTTGTTTAATTTAATATTAAGTCTTCTTAATAAGAGAGTTATTTTTTAGTTTTTAAAGCTAACTTTTTTCTATTTGTATTTATCTCTTTGATAAGAAAATACTGCCTTTAAAAGACAGTATTTCGATTAATTATTTGAGAATATCTGCCTAAGCGTACCTGACAGTTTAATTGATATTAAATTAGGGAGTAAGTTCTGGTAGATATTCTCTTTTTTTCACAAGCTTCCTTAACTTGTTTTTTGTTTTCTGAATTAATCGTCTATTCTATCGTGGTTGTTGGTCTGCTTTGTCAAGCTCAAACTTTTTCAAGCTCAGCGTCCAACTCGAACTTATAAAGTACACCATCAATTTCGACGGTTCCTTCTGCCTCGATTTCTAGTTCTTCTAAAGTTATATCTATATCCGAAGGTGCGCACCCGCCTTTAAAGTTAGCTGCTTCGGAATCACTAAGTTCTGGGAAAATTAGTTCGTCAAACATTTCCATTCTCCTTGTTTAGCCTTATGTTTATAAGAATGCTAAATTGAACGTTATTAGTCGTTTATTCAAACCCGAGTTCGAGTTCAAAATTCGACTTCGATTTCGTGGTTAAGAGCTTAGAAAAATAGTTTCGTGGTTAAGAGCTTGGAAAAATAGTTAGTTATTAATTTTTCTTTCTTTCCATCTCTTTGGTTATTTTGAGAATATCTGCCCGATCGTACCTGACAGTTTAATTTATGTTAAATAAAGGAGTAATTTCTGGTAGATATTCGCTTTTTTCACAAGCTTCCTTAACTTATTTTTAAAGCGATCTATGTGTCGCCGTCGTCGCCGTCGTCGTCGCCGTCGTCGTCGCCGTCGTCGTCGATGTCAGAACCATTGCCGCCAACAAGTTTGCTAGCTAATTCGTCACTAAGTTCTTGGACAATTAGTTCGTCAAACATTTCCATTCTCCTGGTTTAGGATTATGTTTATAAGAATGTTAAATTGAACGTTATTAGTCGTTTATTCAAACCCGAGTTAGGGTTAAATTCGACTTCGATTTTGTGGTTAAGAGAGGAAACTTATGTAGCTATCAATGTTTTATTTCTTTCCCTCTCTACGCTCAAATTATAAATCAGAAAACTTGATGAGTTCATGAGAATTTTCTTATATTCAACATGATAAAAACGTGTTATGATATTAGATTGTAAATAATTAATTCCCCACAAACTTGATGAGTTCATGAGAAAATTCTTATATTTAACATGATAAAAATGTGTTGTGATATTAGCCTGTAAATAATTCATTCCCCACCCCCCTAGGGCGTATTTTAACTAATAGTTGATTAAGAACTTTTTTATTCTTTTCCGAACCGATAGCCCCGGCATCTAACCGTTTCGATGATGCCTCGACCCAACTTCTTGCGCAGGTATCCCACATAAACATCGACAATGTTACAACCAGGATAATAATCGTAGCCCCAGACATCGTTAAGAAGCTCTTCCCGAGAAACGATTCGCTCGGGGTGGCGCATCAAGCTTTCTAGGAGCATAAACTCTTGATTGGATAGATGAATTTTCATATCGCCTACCTTGGCAGTATGGAAGTGTAAGTCAAGGGTTATCTTGCCCGCTGTTAGAACCATTTCCGGTTGACCTTGGGATACTTGCTGCGAGCGCAATTGCTGGCAAAAATCTGCCAGCAATTCGTCAAAGTTCAAAGGCTTGGTGAAGTAGTCTTCGGCTTCATCATCGAATCCGGCAACTCTATCTTTTACCTCGATATGCGCCGTCAGAATAAGAATCGGGAGCTTTTTCTCCTGAGCGCGCAACTCTTTTATCATTTCTACTCCATCTTCACCGAGCAGAAGGAGATCGAGAATCAAAAGGTCAAAATTCTCCCTCAGACTGAGGTGAAGAGCTTCGTAACCGTCTTTGGCTATAACAGTGGCAAAGCCATTTTCCTGCAGTTTTTGTTCCAAATTAGTGCTCGTGGCTTCATCTTCGGCAATTAGAATTCGTTTCATCTTTTTAACCAGGTTAGATGTCTACCACTTCAATTATTGTTAAACGGAGTTAAAAGTTTTAATTACTGAACAATTTCTTATTTTTTATGTGAAAGTGATTAAAATTCTAGTGATTGCAAATTGTAAAAGGCTTAAATTATGAATAGAGAAGATTTGCCTTCAAGTCCCAGTATTGTCTCTTACGAACCAATAAAGAGGAGTACACCTGATGGAGATGAATCTAACTCAGAATTTCTCCACCTCGTAACTCCAGATGAATTTTTGCCCTCTATCGGACGTTGGACGACTCTAGGAGGATTAGCCCTGTTAGCTGCTTTTGGGACAGCGATCGCCCTGGCTACGGTTCTCAAATACAAAGTTACCGTGAAATCTCCTGCTATTGTGCGTCCTGCCG
>JASJCW010000191.1 GCA_030065265.1 Prochloraceae cyanobacterium | reverse complement strand
CATAGAGATGTCAGAGTGCAAAATCAGTTGAGCATACCAGCCCGAAGCTTTCATCAAAACCCGAACCTGCTTGACAACAAAACCTTCTGGAATAGCGCGATGCAAAACAATGGGCATCAAGCCAATTTTAGGCAGTTTTATTTGCCAACCAGTTACAGGTGTGGACTTGAACTGAGGAAATACAAACGAACGGTAGCGTGCAACTTTTTTGAAGCGTGGAAACCCAAATTGTCTTTCTCGTCTCATTTTGAATGCCCGGTCGAGTCTTTTGAGAGCATCTTGAAGGACTTGAGAATGAACAGCCTTGAACTCAGGAATACTTTTCTTGGCTTCGGTCAGTGCGTTCTGTTGTTTGTAGTAATCGGGATATGGTTCATCCGCAGACATGATGTATTCTTGTCTGAGACTACACGCATCAACTCTACACTTACGACTATTTACCCAGTCTTTTCTTTGTCGCAGTGCGTAATTGTAAACACGGCGACATTGTTCTAACCAATCAAGCATTTTAGCTTCTTGGTCGATATCTGGATGAATGCGATATGTGTAAGTTTTGCTTTTCATAAATATATTCTAACAGATTTTATTATCTTGTTAGAATATCTATCTAATTTGCCAACTTATCGGGCATCGAACCCTCAAGTTTGCTTGAGGTGTCCATGTATCCCGACACTGAATCAAAGATTACAGCGCGGGACTTATAGCCCCTCAAACTCCCCAAAAGTTAAGACAGTTGCTCGGATTGAACCAATTTCTTCTCAAACAACGTTTCTGTTTTAGCATCAAGAGGTCGACAATCTTAATTAAAGCTTCACTTATCTGAACTTCTAAGTCCTCTAAAATACTTTTGTAATCAAAATCTAGCGATAAATTATTGTTGTAACTTTCTATAATTAAACCTCAAAGATAACTTGGTTGCGGGCGTTCGACACAGAAAATATACGTTGTGTTGGTAAAATTCCAGACGTAATGAGGTAGTTAACATTTAAAAAAAATAGTACCTAGAGACTCTAGGGAAACAAATAGACTGTCAAATTGTCAATCTGTCGAGGATGCACCGCCTTCATAATTATCTAGACAAGAGGCTTAGGACAGTAATACTAACTCGCGAGGGTTAGAAACCAATTGCAATTTTAGTGACGCAAAAAACCAAAATTGCGATCGGATGATCTCAGTTAGTTGTTCGCGATCGAAAATATAATTTTCCATGCCTATTTCAGAAGTCTTACCAGCTATATTGGTCTTGGCCGACGGAACTTTTTACCGAGGTTGCTCTTTCGGAGCTACTGATACCGTCATCGGTGAGGTCGTATTTAATACGGGGATGACAGGGTATCAAGAAGTTTTGACAGATCCGAGTTACTGCGGTCAAATAGTTATTTTCACTTATCCAGAGTTAGGCAACACTGGAGTCAATTCAGAAGATGAAGAATCGAACGGCCCTCAAATTCGCGGCGTAGTCGCAAAAAATGTCACTTTTCGTCCTTCCAACTGGCGATCGACTCATTCTTTACCCGAGTATTTGAGTTCCCATCGCATTCCAGGCATTTACGGGATCGATACTCGAGACCTCACTCGCAAAATTCGCTCTTCTGGAGCAATGAATGGCGGCATTTCTACAGAAATTACCGATCCCAAGGAGTTGCTGCGTAAAATTCAACAAGCTCCTGGGATGGAAGGTTTGAATTTAGTACGAGACGTTACGACTGAAAAGGTTTATCAATGGTCGGAAGGCACGTCAACTAATTGGGAATTCGGCCCGACAAAAGAGCGTCAAGCAGACAAAATTTTTACGGTAGTAGCTCTCGATTTTGGGATTAAAAAAAATATTTTGCGGCGTTTAGCCAGTTATGGTTGTCGAGTTATTGTAGTTCCTGCGGCGACACCAGCAGCAGAAATTCTCAAATACGATCCCGATGGAATTTTTCTCTCCAACGGCCCGGGCGATCCGGCTGCAGTTACCGAGGCGATCGCAACGGCTAAAACCTTAATCGCAGCAGGTAAACCTACTTTCGGGATCTGTATGGGGCATCAAATTTTAGGTTTGGCAATGGGAGCAACTACATTTAAGTTGCCCTTCGGACATCGAGGCTTGAATCATCCAGCCGGGATCGATCGCGCTGTCGAGATTACCAGCCAAAATCACGGTTTTGCCGTCGAGGAGACTTCGATCGATTCTGAAGTCGAGATTACTCACCTCAATTTAAACGATCGCACAGTTGCCGGAATTCAGCATAAAACTTTACCTGTATTTTCCGTACAATACCATCCAGAAGCAAGTCCCGGGCCTCACGATGCCGATTATTTATTCGCTCGATTTGTTAATTTAATGCAAGAAAATCAAAAATAAAGTGCGGTCGATCGTCAATCACTGATAACGATAGCAAAGTCTGAAACGGAATTAATTAATTATCAATTTTAGGTTTTGCTAGTTATCCACACAAGGATTTACTATTAGATCTAACGGCTGCTTGCAAGAGAAACTTGACTTGAATTCGTCCGAGCAACACAGTTTCCCCTTTCTTCCAGCCACGGGCTAATAATCGTAACTAGCAAAGATTTGTGCGATTATTAACCAATCGAGCTATAATATAGCATTAACTTGGTTAAGCAAGAGTTTAGGAGGAAGCCATTCCCGAGCAACTAAACCTGACCGTCAGCTTGAGAGGCACTTGTGAAGTCAGGGACAACTACCAAATATTTCGTCTGACTGGTTTGTTAGATGCATTTTCTGAACCGACTTTCCGAAAAGTCCTTGCTAAATATATTGAATCAGGGCCAGCTAATGTGATTTTAGATTTGTCCCAGATAGACTTTATTGATAGTTCTGGGTTGGGTGCATTAGTACAGTTAGTTAAGAAAGCTCAATCGATTAATGGCAGCTTACAAATTGTCACTAATGCCCGAGTAACTCAAACAGTCAAGCTAGTTCGTTTAGAAAAATTTCTCTCGCTTCAGCCTTCAGTAGAAGTTGCGATCGAGAGTATAACAAGTAAATAAGTTTTTACCTGGTGGTAAATAAATGCTTGCTATTTAAATTGCAATCTTACTGCAAAAATACAACCGAGCTGTCTGGTTAAAATTAACTGGATAGCTTATTTTTTGAGAAGAAATAAATCACAGTGAAGCAAAAAGAGCAAAAAGCTTGGGCAGAAATTGAGTTAAAGGCAATTTGTCAAGGGCCCGATGAGATTGCCAAAATTAAACAAATATCCCCGGCATCTTTAGCATATCTCGGCGATGCGGTTTACGAACTTTACGTTCGTACTTACTATCTTTTGCCCGCGCAACGCCTTGCCAACTATCACGATCGCGTTGTCAAACAAGTCCGTGCCGAAGCGCAAGCAGCTCATTTAAAATCTCTTTTAGACCGTTTGGACGACCGCGAATTGGAAATAGTTAGACGGGGACGAAATGCCGCTAATGGAGGTCGTCGCGGCTTAGATAGAAATATTTACCAACAAGCTACTAGTTTAGAAACTTTGCTGGGATATCTATATATTAATAATCCAAATCGCTTGAGGGAGTTGCTAGAGCGATTAGAATTAGATCGGACTTAAATTAGACAATTTTTAAAGTGAATGGCTGCAAAAAAGCACCCCCAGCCGAAACTAAAACAAAATAGTTTCTCTAAAAAACAATCAAAGGAAAATTTACCTAAACCCAAACAAAAACAGGAAGAGGAACGAGAAGATCGAGATATTATTTACGGCCGTCATTCTGTTTTAGCTCTCTTAGAAAGCGATCGCCAACTCAATCGAGTTTGGATTCTCAGCAAACTGAGATACGATCCTCGCTTTCATACTTTATTACAAAAGGCTAAAGCTAAAGGTACTGTGGTTGATGAAGTTGGCACTCGTCGGCTCGAAAATATTAGCAGAGGAGGAAACCATCAGGGAGTAGCTGCTCAAGTTGCCCCTTATAACTATATAGATTTATCCGAGGCGATCTCTAAAGCTAAAGCTGCAGTTAAAGATCCGGTGATTGTAATTGCCGATGGAATTGTCGATCCCCAAAATTTGGGGGCAATTATCCGCACGACTGAGGCGATCGGCGCGCAAGCTTTAATTATTCCCCAAAGAAGGGCTGCTGGCGTTACTTCTACTGTCATGAAAGTTGCTGCTGGTGCTTTAGAAAATTTACCGATCGCCAGGGTAGTTAATTTATCTCGGGCGATCGAAGAATTAAAAGAATCTGGATTTTGGATTTACGGCACGGTTGTTGATAACGGTAAACCATTACACACTGTTAATTTATCTGGCTCGATAGGATTAGTAATAGGTTCTGAAAGTGACGGTTTAAGTTTATTAACACAACGTTCCTGCGATGTCTTGTTATCGATCCCCCTTCCAGGTAAGACTCCTAGTTTAAATGCTTCGGCAGCAACTGCAATATCTTTATATGAAATTTATCGACAACGCTGGAGCGAATCAAAAAATAATTTAGGCACTATTTCTTGAGATGCGTCTCAGTAAAAGATGAGGTAATATAACCAAAAAAGAAAAATTTTTACCAAAAATCACAAAACATCACTTTGTATTACAAGATTGACAAAAGGTTAAAAAATGAGAGAAATATTAACTAAAATTTTTAATTTTCTGGGATTAGCATATTGGGTAGAAATAGTCACTAACAAACCTCAGTGTACTTACTATTTTGGCCCTTTTCTCAATCGGGCTGAAGCTACAATTGCTCGTTCAGGCTACATTGAAGATTTACAAAATGAGGGAGCTAGAGAGATTAAGGTTGCGATCGGACGGTTCAAGCCAAATAACTTAACAATATATTTAGACCTAGAGGAAAGAAGTAATTTAGAAAAAACTACTAAGTTGACCGGTCAAATTTCGTAGCTGATTTTGAGGGTAGGGGAAAGTTTGAGGTTATTTTGTTCGGTTAAATTTACCAAATGTTGTAGCGGCTTTTTAATAATTTTCAATCTTCTTCTTCCCCATCTTCACCTCGAGCAGGTCGGTAGCCTCCTTCTGTGCGAGTCATATTTTCCTTTTGTCGGATTGTTCGTCCTGGATAAATAGTTTGCGGCAGTTTTTGTTGTAAGATTTTTTGTTGTTTTTTGACTATGTCAGCTTTTTCTTGCTCCCATTGCAAATTTTTTTGATATTCTGCCGTTGCTTTAGCAGTTTCTTGGTTTTTATCTAAAATTTGTTCTGTTTCAACTGCTATTGAAGCATCTTCTCGATCGGCCGCATTTTCTTCTGCTTCTTTGCGAGCTTGAGTTTTCTGACGATCTTGTAAGACTTCTTTTTCAAGTTTTCGAGTGGTTCGCTCTGCTTCTAGTTTTTTTTGGGACTTTTGAGAATTTAAATTTTTCAAAGATGAGTCTGGTTCGATAGTTTCTTGAATCGGAGGCTTGCCAAAGGATAAAAGTTTCATTTCCAAAGCGTAGGCAATTCCAAAACCAAATAGGCTCGCAAACAGGAGACTTTTGGTAATATTTGGTAGTCTGTTTGGCGAGGAGAAAGAATCTAGATCTTCTTCTTTGGCTGTTAAGGAAAGATTAGAGCGATCTTGAGTTCGAGTCGGACGGCGATCGCTTCTTCCTGGAGTTCCTCCTGCAAGAGCTAGATTTCTAGTCCTGCTGGGGTTGGAGAGTAGTTTTAACCATTTATTTACTGTAGCGGGGCGATCTCTGGCTTCTATTGCCATTCCAGCCATGATTGCGTCGCTTACGCCTTGAGATAGATGGGGCTGTAAATCTCTAGGATGATCTAAAGGTATGCGATCGCGCAAAGTAGGAGCAATGGGAATTCGAGCCGTAACTAGAGTATAGAGTGTGGCGGCTAAACCATAAACGTCGGTAGCTGTAGTTCGTTTCGCTTTTGGTAGATATTGTTCGAGGGGTGCGTATCCTTCGGAAATTAAATTAGTGTGGGTTTGAGTTTTTCCTTGAGAAAATTTTCGGGAAATGCCGAAATCAATCAACACTACTTTGCCTGTTGTTTCGTGAAGAATTAAGTTTTGCGGTTTAACATCTCGATGCAATAAATCGTTGCGATGGACTACTTTAAGTGCCTCTGCTACTTGCTTGATATACTCAACTGCAACATCTTCTGAAAGGGGTTTATCCGGCAGTACGATTTCATCTAAAGTAGCACCGGGAATGTAGTCCATGACGATGAAAGGTTGGTTATTTTCTTCAAAAAAATAGCGATAGCGAACTATATTGGAATGTTCGCATTTAACTAACCTTCTGGCTTCTTCTAAAAATTCCTTTCTCAGCTTATCTCGATGAAGGTGATGGGCCGCTCCTTTTTTGAGAGTTTTGATGACGACAGGTTCGTTTTGATTGTTTAACTCGATGGCTTTATAAGTGATGCCAAAACCACCGTGACCTAATTCTTCCTCGATAAAATATTTACCGTTTTGTAGAGTTCTACCGACTAAAGATTCCATAATAAGTTAATATAATTGATTGAATATAAATATTTTATTATTTTTTGTTAATCTCAGATTTCAGTAATTCTTCTTGCAATCCGACATTTCTCTTCTAACTTTTTATTGTTAATTAAGGACGAAATTATAATGCTTGTAGTTCCTATTGTCGCTCAATTGTCAAGATATTGTTAAATTAGTATCAAACTAAAATTGACTTTAAGTATATACTTGCACATATTTTAGAGATTTGTCAGCACAAACAATATCTGCATTAAAAATTAAAGGGCAGTTGTGCCCTTAAAACCAGCTTTCAATACGGTAATTACTAAATATATCTTGTGTTTAATATCTTCTCCACAAGGCGAGGCTGCACCTTGTGTTATTTGCAGTTAAATTTTAGTGCCGATATATTCAGTTGGAGATAATTCGAGGGTATCGCCAATTGTGGTGCCATCGTGATAGGCAGCAAGTAAAATTTCACTAGTTTTGCCCCAAGCGATCGCCCCGGTTGCGTCCAAACAAATCGCCCCCAAATCTCGATTGTTTTCTTTAGCTTCGAGAATTGATTTTTTCACTGCTGCTTCTAAAGATAAACCATCGGCTACTCTGATAACAATTTTAGCGGCCAAACATTCATCGATAATATCTTCTCCAATTCCGGTGCAACTAACGGCGGCTTGATTGGTAGCATAGTTACCAGCTGGCATAGCAGAATCGCTAACTCGACCGATTTTTTCCAAGCCTTTGCCTCCTGTAGATGTTCCGGCTGCCAAATTGCCAAAACAGTCTAAAACAACTACCCCAATAGTCCCTTGTCTGCTTTCGGCGATCGTCCCAGCCATTTTTTTAGTAAAGTTATCTTTTCTCTCTTCGATCCATTCTTGCAAGCGCAAATCTGTTAAAGGATCGTAAATAGGAACGTTTAATTCTCGGCAGAATTCTGCCGCGCCATAATCGGAAAGGAGGCGATCGGTTTGTTGTTGCAAACTTTGAGCTAGTTGAATTGGGTTTTTGACTCGAGAGACATTAATCACACCGCTAAAACTTTGGCGAGATCCGTCCATCAATCCAGCACTCATGCGAATTTGCCCGTCTGATTGTAGCACCGATCCGGTTCCGGCATTAAAACGAGGTTCGTTTTCTAACAACTCGCATCCTTTAATAACTGCATCGATCGCAGTGGCATCTTTCAAAAGTAAGTCATATACTTCTTTGATAATACTATGAAGTGACTGACGTACCGCGGTTAATCCTCCTTTATCTTTAAGAGAGCTACCAGCACCACCGTGAAGGATCAACTTAGGTTGGATTTTTTCTGTGGACATGACTTTGTATTTCTTTATTTTGCTTGGGATTTGCGTCGGCGACATCTTTCCGAGCAATATTTAACATCATCCCAGCATTTCGCCCATTTTTTGCGCCAAGTAAAGGAAAGTCCGCAAACAAGACATATTTTGGTTGGCAGGTTTGATTTCGATCTTTTTTTCATTTTTATCTAAAATTTATTTGGATAATAATACCAATTCTGTTTCAAGTTGCTACAGTTGAACGAACAAAGGCAAGAGCCAATAAGGAAACAAGGCAAATACTGAGATTTCTAACTTAAAGCAAGCAGAAATCGCTTCAAGCCAAAATCTGTTCGCGATTCCCAGTTCCTCCTTACCTCACTTCTGCAAGAAGTCTAATCTATTCTTTACTTATGACGACCAAGGTAGTAAAAGTCTTAAAAAACAATTAGAATCAATCCAAAATTATCTCACTAGTGCTAGAAAAAAGAACCGAGGATGAAGCCCAATTTTTTACCTTTCCTGAAATTTCGGGACAATTACTAAACTGTCACAAAAATAAAGACCGTCAGATCGCAAAGATTTAATAATTAATTTAGTGGTGTATTGAATTAGGAAAATTGGTAAATTTTTCTAAAAATAGTTTAGATCGCTTCAATTTAAACGAAAACCTATAGATTGTCGATCGCTTGTTTATTTGATTTAATTAGAATCCAGCCCGAGCAAAAACATTTTTTCTATGAATAAAATAAAAAAACAACTTTCTTCCTCACCAAGCCCCATCAAAGATAAGAAGAAACAAGTTTTATTAAAAAAATTTACTGCAAAATTGCTCCCTTTGGGTTTTTTATTTCCTCTCACCGTAGGCTACGTACTCACACCAACCGTTAAAGATCTAGTCAAAGCATCTTTATCCGATAGTCCGAAAACGATCGTTGACGAGGTTTGGCAAAAAGTTAACACCGATTATGTCGATAAAGAATTTAACCAAGTTGATTGGCAACAAAAACGTCAAGAGTTGCTGAGCAAAGAATACATTAGTAAGGAGAGTGCTTATCGGGCAATTAAAGCATCTTTAAGAGAACTTGGAGATCCTTACACTCGATTTTTAACTCCCGAAGAATATGAAAGCCTCAACGCAAGAACCACTGGAGAATTATCGGGAATCGGCATTGAGATGCAATTTAACCCCCTTAACGGAGATTTAGAAGTAGTAGGCACTGTAGAAAATTCTCCCGCAGAACAAGCTGGAATTAAGGTGGGAGATAAAATTGTCAGCATTAATGGCAAACCTACTTCCTTGATGAGTTTAGAACAAGCATCGGCAGAAGTGCAAGGGGAAATAGGGACTGATGTTAAACTAGAAATCTCTCGCAAGGGTCAAAAGCCATTTGAGTCCGTTGTCAAACGCGCTCAAATTGAATTAACTTCGGTTACCTACAAAATTCGCTCTGAAGGCCGGACAAAAGTAGGATACATCAAATTAAACGAATTTAATTCCCATTCTGCCAAACAGATGAACTTGGCAATTACTAATCTGAAAAAGAAAAATGTTGCCGGATTCGTGTTAGATTTGCGGGATAATCCCGGAGGATTGCTATTTTCTAGCGTTGATATTGCCAGAATGTGGCTCGATCGCGGTACGATAGTTTACATCAACGATCGCAAGGGTGGAGAAAGGAAATTTTCTGCTAATAATACGGCTTTAACGGATTTACCTTTAGTAGTGTTAGTAGATGGTAATTCTGCTAGTTCGAGCGAAATTTTGGCCGGAGCATTGCAAGATAATAAGCGCGCTAAAATAGTCGGTACTAGAACTTACGGTAAAGGTACGGTTCAATCGGTTCATCCTCTTTCTGATGGTTCGGGTTTGGTATTAACTATCTCTAAATATTATCCTCCCTCTCGGGTTGATATTAATAAATACGGCATTAAACCAGATATCGAACAGAATTTACCCGCAGATTCTCAACTAAATCTTACTGCTAATCCTGCTTTATTTGGCACTAATGCCGATCCTCAATATTTAGCTGCACTTGACCTGCTTAAGTAAGCAAAATATGTTAATTTACCTTGAAAAAAAATAAAATTATTGCCAACTCCCCAGTAGGGAGTTTTTAATTCATAAATATGAATATTACCTCAGAAATTGATTAGCATCTCCAGCGTTCATAAATCTGCATTTTTTGACTGTTTTAGATCGTTCCGATTTTGATTATCGCTTTGGCTTTAAATTAGCTACTATTTTATAAAGTGTTTTCTCCTTTTTCCGTACGGAATGATGCTTTTATGGTGAAAATATTACCAAAATATAGCAAATAAACTCGAGGCACAATTGTTTATCTTTCTAGCTCGATCGAGGTCTAAATAATGAGCGATCGCGATGTAATTATTGCTGAAACTTCTAGATTGATTATTAGACATTTTTCTGCAGCAGATTTAGAATCGCTCGCTCCTATTTTAGCAAACCAAAAAGTAATGAAATTTTCTCTAAAAGGAGCAAAAACAAAAGCAGAAACACAAATATTTATTGAAAAAATACTTGCAGATTATCAAACTAAAGGTTGCGGTCTTTATGCTGTAATTTTTCGAGAAAATATGCAATTAATTGGTTTTTGTGGTCTATTTTTCTGGCCGTCTATTGCAGGTAAAGAAGAAGTAGAAATAGGTTATAGATTCGATCCTAATTATTGGGGTCGGGGTTTGGCAACTGAAGCAGCAAAAGCAGTGCGAGATTATGCTTTTACAAAATTCAATTTTACCAGTCTTATTTCTCTAATCGAACCTGCTAATATTGCTTCAATAAGGGTTGCAGAAAAAAATGGCATGAAATATGAAAAAGATGATAATTTTCTGGGCATATTAGCAAGAATTTATCGCATATTCAAAGAGAAAGAAAATTAAATTAAACGAGAAAAATGATTCTAGGATTAAACCATTTAACTTTATCAGTTTCTAATCTAGAAAAATCTTTTGAATTCTATACTAAAATATTAGGCTGTCAACCTGTTGCAAAATGGAAAAGAGGTGCTTATTTATTAGCAGGAGATTTATGGTTATGTCTATCTTTAGATAAAAATACTCGCACGAGTCCTTTAAAGGAATACACTCACATCAGTTTTAGTATTTCTAATGAAAAATTACAACATTATCGCAATTATTTAAAGTCTAATATAATCCAGCAATGGCAAGAAAATACTAGTGAAGGAACATCTTTATATATTATCGATCCAGATGGTCATAAATTAGAGCTTCATATTGGAGATTTGAGATCGAGAATAGAAGCAATTAAAAAAGCACCCTACGAAGAGATGGAATTTTTCGAGCTATAAAATAAGAAAAAAGAAGATGAATATATTATTTGTTTGTAGCGGTAATACTTGCCGCAGTCCGATGGCTGAAGCATTGTTTAAAGAATTAGTTAAAAATAAGAATATTGAGGTAAAATCTGCGGGTATTTCTGCTACTAACGGCGATCCGATCGCAATTCACGTTCGCAGTATTTTGCAAGAAAAAAAGATCGATTATTTTCACCTCTCTCAAAGAATAAATCCAGAATTAATTTTATGGGCTAATTTAATTTTAACCATGACTAAAACGCAAAAATTTTTGCTTTTGGCTCTGTTTCCTCAGATGGCTAAATATATTTTTACCCTTAAAGAATATACGACAGAAACAGCAGATCTCGATATTAAAGACCCCTACGGTAGCGATCTCTTGGCATATCGTCAATGTGGTGAAGAAATTGAAAAATATTTAAATGTCTTGCTAAAACAACTATCGTAAGTTACTCTTAGTGCTAGATTTAAATTGAACTAAAAATGCTAAAATTTTATTACACTAAGTTATCTGTAAATGCTCGTCGAATTTGGGTCTCTTTATTAGAAAAAAACTTAGAATTCGAGCCAATTTTATTGAAATTAAACGGCGATCAATTTCAACCAGAATTTACAAAAATTAATCCTTTTCATCACATTCCCGTTTTAGTTGACGATGATTTTACTGTAATCGAATCGTTAGCGATTTTAGACTATTTAGAAGCAAAATATCCCGATCCTTCTTTTTTACCGTCAGCAGAGCCAAAATCGATCGCGAAAATGCGATCGCTCGAGTTAGTTACTGTCAATGAATTACCTCCTGCTTCGATCGTTATCATGCGGGAAATGTTAGAGTTGCCAGTAGAAAATAAAAAGCTAGAAATTGCTAAAAAACAAATAGGTGCGGTGTTGCAATATTTTGAAGATAATTTAGCTGAAAATAGTCCTTATTTCTTTGGCGAGCGATTAACTTTAGCCGATATTGTTGCGGGAACAGCCGTACCATCCATACCTTTTTTAGGAATTAGTTTCGATGGATATCCTAAAGTCAAACAATGGTGCGAAGGATTACAAAAACGAGCAAGTTGGCAACAAACAGAACCGACAGAAGAAGAATTAATGAGATCTAAAGCAATCTTAAAAGCTATTTTAGAAAGAAAATAATTTTTTACGATCTAAGAATAATAGATCGTGATTAATACCGTTTTTCAAAAGTAACAAGAGACTTAATTTAGGTAAAAGCGCACCGCCTACGCGTCGGACGGCGTTCACTACGACGGCGTTCAACATTCTGAGGAGACCTCAGAATCCACGCCTCTCGGATACACGCTCCGAGTCCACGCCTCCGCAAGACGCAAGTAGCGCACCGCCCGTGGCGAGGTCTCCTCGCCTATAAGGACGGAGCAAGCAGCCGGAGCAAG
>JASJCW010000190.1 GCA_030065265.1 Prochloraceae cyanobacterium | reverse complement strand
AAAGAACCTTGTCCGATTGGGTAGATTAAGAATACAGCAGTAGCAGCAGCAACAGGTGCAGAGTATGCTACGCAGATCCAAGGACGCATGCCTAAGCGGTAGGATAGTTCCCACTCACGACCCATGTATGCGAATACACCGATCAAGAAGTGGAAGATTACCAATTGGTAAGGGCCACCGTTGTAAAGCCACTCGTCTAAGGAAGCTGCTTCCCAGATGGGGTAGAAGTGTAAACCGATCGCGTTGGACGAAGGTACAACTGCGCCGGATACGATGTTGTTTCCGTATAATAAAGAACCAGCTACAGGCTCGCGGATTCCGTCGATGTCTACTGGAGGAGCAGCTACGAATGCGATGATGAAGCAGATGGTTGCGGATAAGAGGGTAGGGATCATTAACACGCCGAACCAGCCTACGTATAAGCGGTTGTCTGTGCTAGTTACCCAACCACAAAACTGTTCCCATAGGGAAGCACTTTCGCGTTGTTGTAATGTAGTTGTCATGGTGCGGTATGATTGCGTTATGTGTTATGAATCAGGCGTTTGTTAACCTGTTGATAACAATCCTAGAACAAATTTTGAGTTTTGTAAAGTATTTTATTTTTTCTTAATTTTTGTTTTATAATTCAAACTATTTTGCTAGCATGTCGATCGCCAAAGTAATTACTTACAGTCCGGCTCAGACAATAGTTCCGACCTACGAATGTTTTAATTTGTGCAGTTATTGCAATTTTCGCGCCGATCCGGGCCAAAGTTCTTGGCTCAGTTTAAAACAGGCTCAAAACGAGCTGAAATTATTAGATGTTGCAGATGTTTGTGAAATTTTAATCCTCAGCGGAGAAGTTCATCCGCGATCGCCGAGCAGAAAATCTTGGTTCAAACTAATCTACGATTTGTGTCAACTAGCTCTAAATCTAGGATTTTTACCGCACACTAATGCGGGAATTTTACATTTTGCAGAAATGCAAATGTTAAAAGAAGTAAATGTTTCGATGGGATTGATGCTAGAACAAGTAACTCCAAGACTTTTAAAAACAGTTCATCGCAATGCTCCTAGTAAAGATCCTCATTTGAGAATGCAACAGTTAGAATGGGCCGGACAACTCAAGATACCTTTCACAACCGGCCTTTTACTAGGAATTGGTGAAACAGCAGATGAAAGAATTGAAACTTTAGAGGCGATCGCAAACATTCAAGAACGCTGGGGAAACATTCAAGAAGTTATTTTACAACCCCACAGTCCGGGATCTAAACAAACTTTTAATGCTGTTGGCTTTAATCCTCAAGAATTACCAGAGCTAATAGCTTTAGCCAGAGAAATACTTCCCGATACGATCGCGATTCAAATTCCTCCCAATTTAATTCCAGAAGCAAATTTTCTATTAGAATGCATCGATGCTGGAGCGAGAGATTTAGGGGGAATAGTGCCAAAGGATGAAGTTAATCCTGATTATGCTCATCTCGATCTGCTTTCACTGAAAAAAATACTCACTTCAGCAGGATGGCATTTAGTACCTCGTTTACCAGTATATCCTCAATACTACAATTACTTATCATCTCAACTTCAAACTGCGATCGCCCCTAGGCTCGAGCAAAATTCAAAGTCAAAGTTAACCTAAAAAAAATTATAAAGCTGACACTTTCACTGTCAGTAGTTCACAATCAAAAGTAGTTTAATTAGATAATCAGTGTATGGACTGGCAAGATATATTGGGTAGTTCAATTCTAATACCCCAACAAGAACCTATCGGTATAGTACACTTTCTCGGCGGCGCATTTGTCGGCACTTTACCCAATCTAAGTTATCGTTGGCTGTTGGAGCAATTGGGAAAAGAAGGTTATGTAATTATTGCAACGCCTTTTTTAAACACTTTCGATCATACAACGATCGCCAGAGATGTTCTTAATCGCTTTGAGACTATATTAGAGCGTTTACAATCGAATCGAACGATAGCTAGAGCTTATTTACCTATTTATGGGATCGGACACAGTATGGGTTGCAAACTTCATCTCTTAATTGGCAGCCTTTTTAATGTAGATCGAGCTGGCAATATTTTAGTCTCTTTTAACAATTATCCCGCGAGTCGTGCGATCCCTTTTGGAGAACAATTAAAAATTGACCGTACTTTAAACCTTGAATTCAAACCGACACCTAGAGAAACTAATGAATTGATTTTAAAGAGCTATCAAACTCGTCGTAATCTCTTAATTAGATTTGACAATGATGATATCGATCAAACTGCTGGTTTAAATCCGATTCTACAACAGCGTTTTCCTGAAATGATTTCTATCTTGACTTTACCCGGGAATCATCTTACTCCCCTGTCTCAAGATTTAAATTGGCAACCTGGGGAAATTTTTACACCTTTAGATGCGATCGGTCAGTGGTTGAAACAAGAATTATCTCGAGATCTTTATCGTCTCAATCAAGAAATTCTTCGCTGGTTAAATCCACTGGCAATTAAATAAACAAAACTGCATCCTGGGTAGATTAAAATTAAACTCTTGGAGTCACATGTAACTTCAAGAGAAAATTTTCAACTCAGGTTAATCTTTAATAAAAAACTTCAATAGTTAAGGCTTGAGGACGACATTTTTTGATATTGAGAGTTATTTGACCAGAACCCTCTTCAATCAAATCTTCAACATAGCCAGCTTGATGTTCTCGTGCTTCTTGAGAAGTATTGAAAGGGCCAAAATAGTAAGTGCATCTAGGTACATCGGTATTAACTTCTACCCACCATTGTTTTATTTCTCGTTTATTAAATTTGGCAGAATTAAAACCTTGACTTTTTCGATCGATCGACACCATAAATTACCACCTTATTATTCTATCTTTGAAAAAAGTTATTTTTATGACTATTTGAATTATAAGATTTCAGTCTGAACTCATTGAAATTGGCAGAAATTATTTCGATCCACAACCCTTAATTTTTTATATAAGATTATTAACTTTTTCTAAAAATTATAATTGGAATAATTTAATAATTACATAATTCCTCAGTTATTTATGTACTCTATCGAACATAATTATAAATTTGTAGCAATTCTTAAAATCAGAGAATAAGATGGCAATTCATTTATTCTATCAAAGAATACAGATCGAAGTCAGTAGAAGAAGTAACACCTAAGTATCAATAATCATAAAAATCCGATCTAATCCGAAACAAAAATCTCTTCTCAGTAAGATCTTGGGAATGGCAAAGTAGTTGATAATTAGCTTAAATTGCGTAAAATTGACTATGACATCGTTCAAAATACAATCACTCCTAATTTATTAGTTATCTTAATTAACTTTCTAAGATTAAGTGACAATGAGATTAAATAAAAAATAGGATCAAAAAAAATTAGTTCTATGTTAGGAATTGACTATAAAACGATTAATTGCAATCCAAGATATCAATGTTAAACTGGGAAACGAATCAAACAACAATATTACACTTGCATTTTTTAGTATTGTCAATGGTTCAAGTAATGTCAATGAGATAACAAGCAAATTTGCTTATTTAAATTTAGATTTATGACTGAGGAGTAATCAGTAAAATTTGCTTATAAATAAAGTGTAACTATTCAGTTAATTTAATGGCAACGACTAAAAAACAAGTTTATCAATTTCTTAGTTTTAAACTTACTTCTGAGCTAGAAGCGATGTTTTTAACTGAAGAATTAGGTGAAATTTTAACTATAGATTTGAGCCAAGTTGTTCCCATTTTCGATCTGTACTCAGCAATGATGGGAGTTTACAACCATCGAGGAGAGATTTTATGGGTAGTCGATTTACCATGCCTTTTAGGACTTCCTCCTTTATACAAACAAAACTATCGTAATTCTTGCAGCGTGACGATTGTTGAAAAAGGTAATAAAGTATTGGGTTTAGCAGTGCCTCAAGTAGGACAGTTAGTGCTGTCTCATCAGGGACAAATTCAGCCATCACAAACACAAACTAATTTACCTAAGTTAGCTTTTTGTCTTAAAGGAGAAAAGCGAAGTTTAAAAGGAAAAACTTTACTAGCACTGGATCGAGACAAGATCTTTGAATTAGTCGATAGAGAGCAAAGATAAATTCGATCGATGCTAAAAAAATGTTATTAGAAGCTAATTTTTGGGAAATATAGAGCTGAGACTTGGCTCTATCAAGAAAAAATACTTCCATTAATATCAGCCTATGAGAACTCAAACTTATAGGAATTTAGAGATAAATCACTTCAGCTTTAAGCTTTTAACGACTTAAAGCAGAAATTGTCTTTATTCAAAAAGTAAAGCATAGCAGCTTTTATCATCATCTCGCAACCTCTTAAAACAAGGTTAATCAACATTTTTTAGTTCTCAATAACCACTCTTTTAATCATGACTCAGACACCAAAAAAAATTAAACATCAAGCAAATAATCATAACAATGGTTTCTTAAACCCAGAATTAATTGCACAAAGCCAAAAAAAACAGCATTTTATTTCTACAAAAGAACGAGTTGAATATACGAGCATTGACGAAGATGAAATAGGAATTATTGAAAAAATTACTAATTGGTGGCAAGAGCTTAGTTTAAGAAAACAAGTGGTCATCTTAGCAATTGCTTTTAGTTCTGTACCAATCATTATCGTTGAAGTAAGCAGTTACTATTTACCCCATCATTTAACAAATTTATTGATCGGTAGCAGTTTAAGTGCAATATTAGCAGGGCTAATTGCTAAATATTTAACGAAACGAACTTTACTGCCAATTCGCGATGCTATGGCTTCGATAGATCGTTTAAGCCAAGGAAAAATTACCAGTTATCGAGGAAGACTTGACGATCTGAGCGCGCTAGGAAAAAGACTCGATCTATTATCAGAACAATTGCAAAGTTCTGCTCTCGAACAAACTCAACTTACTCGACAAAAACAATTATTTAGCGCGATTACTTTTCGGACTCGCAAATCTCCAGATCTCTCGGTTTTATTTAAAACAGCAGTAGAAGGAGCTAGAGACATTTTAAATACCGATCGAGTTGTAGTCTATCGTTTCAATCCAGATTGGAGCGGTACAATGGTAGCTGAATCTGTCGATTCTCAATTTCCTTCGGTGTTAAATGAAACTATTGGCGATCCTTGCTTTCGCGATCGCCATGTTGCTCAATATAAAAATGGACGAACTCGCGCGATCGCCGATATATATAACGAACCGGGGATAACTGACTGTCACATTCGCATGCTAGAACAGTATAGAGTGAGAGCCAATCTAGTCGTACCGATTCGCAAAGGCGATAGTTTAATGGGTTTATTGATCGCCCATCATTGTTCCGCACCAAGAGCTTGGCAAAAGTCTGAAATAGATTTCTTGCTTCAATTAGCCTCTGAAGTAGAATATGCCGTCGATTATATTCATTTTATTCAAGAGCAACAAGCCACTTCTCAAAGAGCTTGGTTCTTTGGCGATATTGCTTTTCGCGCCCGTCAATCCTTCGATATCAACGATATTTTTCAATCTACCGTTCAAGGTGCCAGACAAATTCTCAAAACCGATCGGGTGATGGTATATCGCTTCAATCCTGACTGGAGCGGTACGATGATCGCCGAATCCGTCGGACAGGGTTGGCCGAAAGTATTGGATGAAAAAATTGAAGATCCTTGTTTCAAAGGTCGTTATGTCGAACTGTATAAAAATGGCAGAGTGCGGGCAATTCACAATATTCGCACCGAACCTGGTTTGACAGAATGCCATATTCGTACTTTAGAAAAATACGGAGTTAAAGCTAATTTAGTCGCTCCTTTGCGCCAGAATAACGAATTAATGGGTTTATTGATCGCTCATCATTGTGCTGCTCCGAGAGAATGGCAAAAATCCGATATGGAGTTCTTTTCCCAACTGGCAACTCAAGTCGAATATGCGATCGACCACATAACGTTTATAGAAAAAATTCAGGCCACAGCAGGACGCGCTCGCTTATTTGGCGATATCGCTTTTCGCGCTCGTCAATCTCTTAACAAAGAAGATATCTTTAAAGTCACCGTTCAAGGAGCAAGAAGATATTTAGACACCGATCGCGTCTTAATTTACCAATTCAATGCCGATTATAGCGGTACGATGGTAGCTGAATCGGTAGGAGATAAATGGACGAAAGTTCTTGATGAAACTATTAACGATCCCTGTTTTAAAGGTCGTTATGTCGATCTGTATATGAACGGTCGAGTTCGCGCTATCAACGATATTTTTACCGAACCAGGACTAACAGATTGCCACATTCGTACTTTAGAGCGATATGAAGTTAAAGCGAATTTGGTCGCTCCGATTCGCAGAAGCGGGAAACTTTACGGTTTGTTAATCGCTCATAATTGTGCTGCTCCGAGAATGTGGAACAAATCTGATATCGATTTCTTCTCAGAATTAGCCACTCAAACTGAATATGCCCTCGACCATATTAGTTTTATCGATAAATTAGAACAAGCTCGCCAAAAAGCAGAAATAGCGTCCCAAGAACAACGCCAGCAAAAAGAAGCGATCCAACGAGAATTAGAAACCTTGTTAGGAGACGTTAAAGGAGCTTTTCAAGGAGATTTAACGGTTCGCGCTCAGATGAAAGCCGGGGAAATAGGCATGGTCGCTCAGTTTTTAAACGCGACAATCGAAAACTTACAAAAAATTGTTTTACAAGTCCAATCAGCTTCTGAAGCTGTGACTGATACTGCTCAAGGAAGCGAAGAAAACATTAAAACCCTTTATACCGAAGCCGAACGTCAAGCCGCAGCGATTACCGACGCTCTCGGTGAAATTCAAGCGATGACGGAATCGATTCAAAGAGTAGCTGACAACGCACAAGAGGCAGAAGTAAAAGTTCAAACTGCTAATCGAACCCTCAAAGAGGGCGATCGGGCGATGAATCAAACTGTAGACGGAATCTTGGCAATTCAAGAAACAGTTGAAGAAACAGCTCAAAAAGTTAAACGTCTCGGGGAAGCCTCTCAAAAGATTTCACGGGTAGTTAATTTAATTCGCGATTTAGCAAATCAAACTCACGTTTTAGCTTTAAATGCTTCGATTGAAGCTAATGGTAGCGATAAAGAGGGTCAAGGTTTTGCCGTAGTCGCTGAAGAAGTTCGCTCTCTTTCCGAACAGTCTACCGCAGCGACGAAGGAAATCGAACAAATAGTCGAAGAAATTCAAACTGAAACTAACCAAGTGGTTACTGCAATGGAAACTGGGAGAGAACAGGTGATTGCTGGAACTGAGTTAGTAGAAAATACCAGACAAAAACTCAACTCAATCGCTAATGTGAGCGGTCAAATTCGGGCTTTAGTTGAGGAAATGGCTGAAGCAGCTACAGCTCAAGCGAAAACTTCAGCTTCTGTATCTAGTTCGATGCAAGAAGTTGAGACGATCGCGCAAAAAACTTTGCATCAATCGGTAACTGGTGCTGATTCTTTTAATCGGTTATTGGGAGTTGCTAAAGAATTACAAGCAAGTGTAGCTCAGTTTAAAGTTCAGTAATTAAAAGGGGGAGTTTGCTCCCCCATCTTCGTTTCTATTTAATCGATTAAATTCATTAATAAGTTTTTTAAAAATTATGGTCTCTGACTTTCAAACTCAGGAATCTTACCAATTCTTTACCGAAGAAGCAGTCGAGTTGCTGCAAGAGTTGGAGCAAGGTTTACTATTATTACGAGAAAATCACAATATTGCTACTGTTAATACTTTGATGCGTATAGCCCATTCTCTTAAGGGAGGATCGGCTTGCGTTGGTTTAGATGATATTCAGGAAATAGCCGGTTATCTCGAGCATATCTTTGAAATTATTAAACCCGAAGATACGGATCTCGATCTCGAACTAGAAGATTTATTATTAAAAGCTTACGATTGTTTGCGATCGCCTTTGATAGCAGAAATTGAAACATCTCATAGCGATGCCAAACCAGCCATTCTAAAAATTCAAGGTATTGCGGCTCAAATTGAAACAAAATTGCAATCTAAATCTCAGAAAAAAGCAGATGTGACGGATTTTCTTTTTGCTGAAGAAGTAGCTGAAGGGATCGATCGCTTGGCAGTGATTTTGCAAAATCACAACGAAATAGATAAACTCGAAGGGTTAAAGGCTCAAGTTGAAATCTTCAAAGGTTTAGGTAAAATTGCCCGACTCGATGGTTTTGTTGCTATTGCTGAGACTACTTTATCTGCTTTAAAAGCTAATCCTAACTCTCTGCAAAAGATTGGTGAATTAGCATTAGATAATTTTCGTACGGCTCGGGCTAATATCCTAGCAGGAAATCGCGGTTCAGAAATAGCTGTTTCTTCGATTTTAATCGATCTTTGTTCCAAAGAGAAAGAAAATCTCGCTCGCTCGGAACAAGTTAATTCAAGTGCCAATAAAAGTATTAAAAATATTGATTTAGTTCCAGATCCGCCACAAAAAACGACAGTATTAACAAAAGAAACAACTGCCGAATCTTCAGAAGAAGCCAAAGATACCAATACAAATGATAATAATTCGGTTCCCGCTTTAGCTTCGCTTCGTTTAGGGGTGAGAATGGATTTAGATCGCCTTAAACTGCTGAATAATTTAGTTGCAGAATTAGTGACTCAAGATAATCGCTATCTTTTAGAACACAAACAGCAAGTAGAAAGTATCGAAGTAATTAAAGAATTATACGATCGCCTTAAACAAATCAATCATAATTTTCATAGTTGCTTGCATCAATTAAATTTAAGCCAACAAAAAAATAATAAAATTACTAGCTGTTTTCTCGATTTATCTGAAAATAAACAAGATAGAAAACTTGGAAGCAAACAATGTTCTTATCCTAAATTAGAAGACTTAATGGAAAATGTCGCTGAAGAATTGGCACATTTAGGAGAATGCATTCAAGATATTAGTTTATCTAACCAAGGATTTCATAATATCCTGAAAACCAGACAAAAAACCCTCAAACAACTGCAAACAAATCTTCTCGACGCTCGTATGGTACCAATAGGAGATTTATTAAATAAATTTCCTCGGATGGTGCGAGATTTATCCGTTAAAGAAAATAAACAAATTAAATTAGAATTGCGAGGAACTAAAACATTAATCGATCGGGCTTTTCTAGAAAAACTCTACGATCCTTTAGTTCATATCATCCGCAATGCGATCGCTCACGGTATCGAATCTCCAGAAGTAAGAAAAGCTACCGGTAAACCGGCCGAGGGAACTATTAAAATTTCTTGTTCTTATAGTGGCAATCAAATTTTAATCGATATTGAAGATGATGGTAAAGGTATTGATTGGGAAAAAGTTCGTAATTCTATCGTAGAAAATAATTTAGTTCCTCAACAAGAAGCTGCTGCTTTTTCTCAACAACAATTATCCCAATATCTTTTCAGTTCTGGATTTTCTACCGCAGCAGAAGTAACTCATTTAGCAGGTAGAGGAATGGGTTTATCGGCGGTAAAATTAAAAATAAATCATCTTAAAGGCAAATTAAAAGTCGTTTCCGAACCGCAAAAAGGGACTAATTTTCAGATTAGATTGCCTTTGACTTTAACAATCGTTAAATTACTAGTCTTTAGTGCAGATAAAGATCTTTTAGCAATTCCCGTTGATAGTATTATCTCGATTGCGATCGCCTCTAATCAAGAAATTAAAAATAATGGAGAAAAATCTTTTTATTTCTGGCAACGAGAGAAGATTCCAGTTTATTCTCACAATATTTTATCTACCTATTATTATCCCCATACTGTAGATACAACTAAACCTTTAAAAGGGGGACAAGATTGGCAAAAATCAGGGAAGACGCCTTTAATTATTTTAGGTCACAGAGAACAAAAAATAGCTTTTAAAATTGATGAAATTTTGATGGAGCAAGATTTAGTCCTTAAACCTTTCAATTCAGCCGTAACTCCTCCTCATACTTTATGTGGTTGTACGATTTTAGGTGATGGTCGTTTAATACCCGTTCTTGATGCTTCAGCATTAGTAGAAAAATGGATTCAAAATAGTCAATCTCGCTCTTTCTCGAAACCTTCAACTCCAGTTTTTGATTTTAAACCCCTTCCTACTATTTTGATCGCAGATGATTCTTTAACTATGCGGCAAACTTTATCAATAACTTTGTCTAAAGCTGGATATCGAGTAATTCAAGCTAGGGATGGTTTAGAAGCGATCGAGCATTTAAAGCAACAACCAGGAATTAAAGCTGTTATTAGTGATGTAGAAATGCCAAGAATGAATGGTATGGAATTACTAACTCGCGCTCGTCAGTTAATGGGAGAATCGTTACCGATTGTAATGCTAACATCTCGCAGCAGTCAAAGATATAAAGATTTAGCGATTCAGTTAGGAGCAACAGAATATTTAACTAAGCCTTATGTAGATAAAGACTTATTAGATGTAATTTCAAAAATATATTAAAAGCTCTTTTTGAGTCTAAAAAATATCAGATGAAAGTTAAAATAATCAATCCTTTTATCTGATATTTTACCATTTTTTAATAATTTTTACTGTTTAAAAAGTTAAACTGATTGAGCATCTTAGCATTTTCTGGAGTGATAATTTTTTCTAACTCTGATACTTGGTTAACTAAAGCCAAAAGACGAGCAAATTCTTTTTGCAATTCATCTAGATGGGAATCTTGTTCTGGATCGACATTTCTCAATAATTCAATTTCTCGATCGATTTTAGATATATGATCTGGTAAACCTTTAAGGAGTCGATCCAAAAGCAAATCTTTACATTTCAATAATTCGCGCTCGTTAGTTGCTTTTAAAGATGTTTCAGATTGAATAGATCCAGAGATAATAGGATTGATAGTTTGAATATCTATTTCTTCAATTTCTATATCTTGCGTTTCTATTCTTTTAGCGATCGCATTCAATAACTTTTCGCTGGTAATTGGTTTATTTAAATAATCATCAGCTCCCATTTCTAAACCGTAGTTTAAGCTCTCTGGGTCAGATGTTGCTGTTAAAAAAATAAAAGGAATCAGTGCTGTTTCTGATTCTAGCTGCAATTCAGTTAAAACGTCGTAACCATCTACTTCGGGCATCATAATATCGCAAATAATTAGTTTTGGTAGATGTTCTTTAGCTAAACTAATACCAACGCGACCATTTTCAGCCCCAATTGCATTAAATCCTTTAGAGTTGAGAAAATTAACTAGGTTATTGCGAGTTACATTTTCATCTTCTATAACTAAAATTTTTTCCGAATTATTCATTAGTAGTAGTAGTAGTAGTAGTAGTAGTAAATATCTATTGACAATTGACAATAATTTTTAAATACTGTAGGTGAAATTTATGACATTTGAATTGCAGACACAATCTAAACTTTTTCCTGTTTGCAGCAAAGATTTAAATTCGGTAAATGGTAAAGGACGACTAAATAAATATCCTTGTATGATGTCGCATTTTTGCATTTTTAAAAATGTTAGCTCTTTTTCTGTTTCTACACCTTCAGCGATTACTTTTAAATTTAAACTGCGAGCCATGTTCAAGATCGCAGTAATAATTGCCATATTTGATGGATTGTTAACTAAATTACGAACAAAAGATTGGTCAATTTTTAAATAATCGAAAGGAAATTGTTGTAGATAGCTTAAGGAAGAATAACCAGTACCAAAATCATCTAGGGATAAAGAAATACCAATATTTTTAAATTCTTCTAAAGTTTTTTTAGCAGATTCTGAATTTTCTACTAATGCGCTTTCAGTTAGTTCGAGATCCAGATTAGTAGGAGCTAAAGCAAATTCTGTTAATATTTGTTCGATCCGCGCTCCGGTTAACGATTCGTTAAACTGAAGTGGCGATAAATTAACTGAAATTTGTGGGAGATTCAAACCTTCATTTTGCAGTAATTTGAGATCGGAGCAAGCTTTTTTCAAAATCCACTCCCCTAAAGAAACAATTAAACCAGTTTCTTCGGCCATGGGAATAAATTTACCTGGAGAGATAAAACCTTTTTCTGGATGCATCCATCTTACTAATGCTTCTGCACCGATAACTTGTCCTGTTTGCAGTTCTACTTTAGGCTGATAGTAAACTTGAAACTGTTCTTTTTCGATCGCACGATAAAGATTGCTCTGTAAAGTTATATTTTGGTTGGCGTTTGCTGTCATCTGGGAAGTATAGATCTTATATCCGTTTCCACCCTTAGATTTGACGCTCTGCATCGCTATTTCTGCATTTCCGATTAATTGTTCCAAAGTAATGGAGCGATCGCCAGATGCAATTCCAATACTTGTTGTAATCAAAATTTGGTGTTCTTTAATGATAAATAGGGATTTAAAAAGCTGATTAATTTCTTGGAGAATAGCCTTGATTTCTGCTGTATCTTGTTCGACATTATCGAAGACTAAAACAAAGCGATTGTTATTAGAATAAGCAAGAATTTTAATCTTATGATTGTTCAGAGCATATTCTTTCAATCTTTGTGTAACACTTTGAAGCAACCAGGTGGAAGATTCATTCTCTAAAGTGGCATTTAACCAATTAAATTG
>JASJCW010000189.1 GCA_030065265.1 Prochloraceae cyanobacterium | reverse complement strand
TGTAAAGCCGCAACACCGCGATCGTACAATTCTCTAGCATAATCAGTCCAAGTACCTTGACCCCAATAGCGGAAACAGCTAGTTTCTACTAATAAGAGATATAGCAAAGATTCTTGATACTCAGCACTTTGAGTAACGCTAGGATCTTTTGCTACTAAAGGATCGTATTTTTCGTGGAACATCGCGCTAAGTTTGTTCATAGGTTCGAGGACATTTTCATAACCTTTAACCCAACTTAGATCGTTAGTCCAAGAAGCACCATCCATATGAAATTGATGGTCAGTTTCGTTTAAATGAGCGATCGCTTTTTCGACTGCTTCGGGAGTAGCTTTATCTGGGTTGACGATATTCCAGATTTTATGTTGTCCGACTGCTTGACAAACGGGATAATCTGCTTCTTTAATTCCTGCTTGTTCGAGTAATTCGATGTATTCAGTACCGTTGAAACCGACTACTCCTTGATTATCGACACCATTGCCTTTGATTTCGTGCCAAACTGGTTGAAAATCGCGAGCAAATTCGTTCATCATTACCCCACCGTTTTCACCGTCAGCAATTTGACTGACGCAAGAAGGAACGTTAATGTTACCTAATTTTTGGTTTCCGCGTCCTTTTGCTTCGTGGTAAGGTTGCATTTGAGCGACTAATTTAGTGTCAGATCCTTGAGTTTTAATCAAAGCTGTGATACTAATAGTTTCCCCTTGAGAATTGCGCGCAACTAGACGATTGGGAAGATATTTATCATCGTGCCATAATCCCGAACCATCCAAACGTTCTACAGAATGTTCTTGAACCAATAACCATTTGTAGCCGCACTCTTTGAGAGCTTTAATATATTCATAAAGAGTATCGGGGTTATTAGGTAAGTGCATTTCTGGGGGAGAGAAACCTTTAACCCGTTTTAGCGCGTCAAAACCAAACACAGAAGCAAAATATTCTTGCCAAGCTTGGATTTGCAATTTAAGATCGGGAATGGGTGTAGAAGTGGCTACAGCGTGCGACCACATCGTTCCCAACCATTCTACATAGGGAAAGTATTTTGCATCGGTAGCAATTAGTTTGAGGCGATCGAGAACGTCATCTCTACCCATTTGCACCAAACCCCACAATAGATTGCCGGAATAATCCAACATAATGCGAGGATTGCAACCATTCTCTACTAATTCGGGAATAAAATCGCCGATTCTTTTGTAACACCAAGCAAAAGTTTCTGCGTTGTGGTTATCGCCTTCTCCTTGATGTTCAAACATATATTGGAGATTGCTAATTAATTCTCCATTTTGACCAGCAGGAATAGTAGGCTGGTGCATGTGTAAAGCACAAGCGAATCCGGCTTGAATTTTATCTAATTTTAGATTGGTAATTGATGCAAAAATAGGTTCGTTGTGGTTGACAATTTTGCTAATTTCTGCTTCCGAACCGCTAATATTTGGCAACTGCGATTGTGTCGATCGTACTGTTGCTATCATCTAGTTTTCCTCGATACGTTTTCTATTGAAAATAAAGATGTTCTCTCAAACACCTCGGACACACTCCGCCCATATTTATTGTTAGATGATATATGACAAGGGTGCTATGTTCCGCTTAAAACAAGATTAAATAGTTGAAATTTCAGCCGTAAATTAGTAAAACTATATATTACTTTTTTGTGCTTATTAAGCAGTAAATAATTTTCACTAAAAAAAATAAAAAATAAGATTATAATTGAATTTTTTACAAATGAAGTAAATAAAAATATATGAAATTTGCTTTTTTTTGAGATGGGAACTATTTTTAAATAGATAAGTCAAAAATGATACTTCAATAAAAAACATTATTAAAATTAGCTTGCCAATGAAAAAAATTATAACTATTTTAGGTTTGATATTATTTATTTTTGGTTGCAATTCTGAAAATAAAAAAACGCTTGAGCCACCAAAACAAGTAGCAAACACAGCCAATTGTCCTAAAGATTCTCAATCTGAGTTACCAATCAAAATACCGTCTCGAGAGGGCAATTTTTACGATACTTTAAACTATCGAATCGATCGCATAGTAGCGGATGCAGATACGATCGCATTTAAAACTCCGAACGCCAATTTTATTTTATGTCGGGCTAATAATAATTGGACGATAAGCGAACCGAGTTCGGAAGAAAAATCGCAGCGATCGCAAGATATTAAAGAATATTATGCCCAATTAGCAAATCCTCCCTATCAAGAGATTGATATTAACGGTAAAAAATATCAATTTAGAGCGGTTCTCGAACCAAATCCATTTCCTAATTTTAAACAAGAACCAGAACGAGTTACTTTTGAAATAATTAAACCAGGAAAAATCGAACCTGAAAAAACCGTACTTTATACTTTAGAACAGATCCAAAAACAACAGCTAGGTGTTAATTTAGGCGTGCCAAAATTGAGTCTAGAAATCCCCGAAGTCATAGCATATCTATATTATGGCGATAATGTAATTTCTTCTAATATAGATAATCCTTTAATTTGGTCTGTATCTCCAGAACAAGGAGAAGGAAACGCCGGAATTGCCACTATTATTAGTTACGATTTTGAAGCAGATAAAGTAACTTTAATCCAGCCAGAAGCAATCAAAGGACAGCAAATTAACGATATTGCTATTACTGGAAAAGATAGGGACAATCCTACTTTATGGATCGCAACACAAATAGCTGGAGAAGGTAATCCAAATTTACCGGGGATGGGGCTAGTTGCTTACGATTTACATAATAAAACTACTCGCAGTTATCGCGTCGATAACAGTGCGATCGTCGGAGCAATTCCAACTCAATTAAAAGTAGAAAAAGATCGACTTTGGATAGTAACTGGTAACGGGATTTGTCAGGTAAATTGGCAAACAATAGATAATAATAATAGTTGGAATTGTTGGCGATTTGCATTGATGGCTAAATTACCCCCAGAAGGATTGCCCATTTATCGCAGTTCTTTAGATAATAATGTGGCTAATATTATTAAGCCGAATAAAGATAATGATGCGATCGAAATTCTTTGGTGGAATCCTAAAAATTTAGAATCTCGTAACGGAAGATATGAAGTGAGATATGAAGAGGGATTTACTGTTAAATTAGATCGAATTGGATATAGTTCTTGGCAAGAATTTTATCCCCCAAATCTCGATTTTAAGGAATTATTACCAGTTTGGAATCCTCCGATTTATTGGTTGGGTAAAGAATGGCATTGGCAAGGATCTAAATTCGTGAGAGGATTTGATGAAGTAGGGCTGAATTTAGTAGGATTGGGGCCTGTTGGTATTAGTTCTCAAAAATTCGATCCCAAACTAGGTCAAGATCGTTATGCTATTCGCGGAGATCTAGATTTAATCGAATTAACAAAAACTTCTACTGAGGTAAAATATTATTCAGCTTGGACTGAAGATACTGCTTTACAACCATCTTTAACGATCGCCCCTGTCGAACTTCCAAAAACAGTTAAACCCAATCCTTTGAAGGAGTTTGCGGATCGATAATAGTTATAGATTACGCAAAAATATCGTCTATTGTGTGAATATTATTGTTATCATTTAGTTTGACCAGATGAATTGTTACTGCTCACCGCAACAAAGCAGTTTATTAAGAATAAGCTCAAGGTTTAATCGCTAGAGCGATTGCGGCTACTTTTTCAGCTAAATCTAATTAAATTATTTTTTTTGCGACAGAGCCGCGATTAACAGCCGGTCAAATCTGCATATTGAAATAATGTAAATATCTCCCACAACAGATTTACGTGTTTTTGTCTTTCTAAGGGATTGATCTCACTCGATGTGATCCGCTCAAATCTTGCGCGATCGATAAAATTCCAAAGTGATGAATGAGATTGATCTAAACAAAGTTCTCGCAACTGCGATCTTTTCAATTCCAATCTATAGTAATTTCCAGCGCGATGATTCAGATCGAGAGATACCGACTTAAATTTTCCACTCGAGATATTTTTGATTGGTTTCACTATTTTTTTGCTTACTGTTTGCTCCCAAACTGAATGGATAAGATTAATCATTGGTTGCTGATAACGCCATTTTTTAGACCAATAAAGCCGATGCAAATCTGGAACCAAGTGCTTGAGTAATTCATAGTGTATGTATTCGCAATAGCGAAGTAGCGGGCTGATTGAATATGCTGCTTCGAGAAACGGACGAGTGCAAAAAGGGGAAAAGACATCTCGATGAACTGATTGGTTGGCACAGATGCGAACTCCAACCCAACGTCTCACCTGTTCGTATGTATGAAAAAGATCTGGAACATCAATCGGAGCAAAACCTTCATCAATTACTTTTAGTGCAAACTCTTCGATATATTGTTGTAGCGGTAATACTGCCTCTGGATGTAAGATTTCTTTTTTATTCCCGATCAGCTTATTGCTCAAATACTTTTTAACATAGGCTAAGTTATTGCTACCGATAAAAAATTGCGCAGAATTATAATATCCACGAGCAATTTCTCCTCCCGCCCCATACAATGTAATTCCTAGGCGATTTAGCGATAATGACTGTTTTAAGATAAGCTTAATACCTCGTAAAGTCAATAGACCATCGTTTTGTTGTATCAAAAGTCTGCTAGCTTCGTCCCAATTGCTAATCAAATTATCATCAATTGCCGATGCAATGTTTTTTTGATAAGGTAAGTCAAAATGATTCGCAATCTGAGCGGCGATCCGAATATCTGGAGATTCCCGAAGACCATGTGTGAAGTAGTTCGCTTCTATTTTCCCTCTAATCAATAAAGCAGTCATTAGACGCGAATCACGTCCTGCAGTAATCGGACAGTTCAAAGCCCCAAAATTGTCAGCTAGATTCTGACATATTTGGATCATTTCCTCAGCTAAATTTTCAATCTCGCCTTGATTGAGTTTCTTTTGAGATTTAGCAGATAAGCAGCTTCGCTGATAGAAATTACTTCGTTTAATTTCTGCCACACCTTCTTGCCACTGCCAATGCTGAGCTTCTGGAATTACCCTAATGCCTTGACGTAATGTACGATCGCTCCCTCCCGCGCCGTAGCATAAAAAGAAGCTTACTCCGAGTGGATCTAATTCAGTAATATTACTAATACGACCGAGAAGCAGTGAACTATTACTAATTAACCACATATTATCTTGACGAAGATAATATACCTGAGACAATCCCAAGGCATCATTTATGATTTCAACACTTCCAGGATTTCTTCTGATTCGTGCCGCCACAAAATTTCCTTCGAGAGAACTAGGTAAATCATTCCAATGTAAAGCTAATGCTTTTGCGTTATGAGCACAAAAGCTCCCAGTCTTCGCGACTGGAGATCCTTCATACAATACTACTTGATTATCACTTTTATCTACATAAACTCTTGGTGCAGCAATTTCTGAAGCTGTGTGCATTGATGCCACAAAGACATTATTTTCTTGACCAAAAGACCAGAGTGTCTTGGGATCTAGAATTGGATAAACTGCCTTCATCTTCTCAATTTCAGACAAAACTAACGGCACTTTTTGATTAGATAGATTCCAACCGATAAAAAAAAGGTTCATTTTATGAGTTAATTGAGTAAATTTTTCCAGCTTGCTTGAGATTTGACTTTCATACGCTAGATCTCTGATTAGAGGAGGATTTAATTTTAATTCCTCTACTAAATTAAATTTCTAGATAATCTTTATTAGACCATAAGTCAATTAAAATATATTTTGAGTCGGAATTTTGGCCTTTATGGTAATGAATTAAAAAGAGCTGATTAGTTTTCGGGGCGACTGACTAAAAACAAAGCCCCACATGACTTTCATTCGAAGATAACAAGTTGATGAAATAATTTTTGTTTAACAAG
Organism: Prochloraceae cyanobacterium; assembly: GCA_030065265.1. GTDB lineage: Bacteria > Cyanobacteriota > Cyanobacteriia > Cyanobacteriales > JASJDA01 > JASJDA01. The sequence goes on along the minus strand of JASJCW010000189.1, from coordinate 6,568 downwards.
TCCTTATTGATAATTAATTCATAAGTTTTTTGTACTGTTTTTTTGTTACTGTAGTCCAAGTTAAATTACTTCGGTATCCGAGCCAACCCACGATGCTACAAAGTCTCCGACCATAGCTAAATCTTTCTTTTACGCCCAACGGTAAACAGCTATAACCAGACCATCCACAAACGGGGCACTTATATTTGGGTCGGCGATATTCTCTGATTTCAATTGGTTGCTCTCTTGCCTACAAGTACCTCTATTTGCTGCTAATAAAATAGCATATCGGAGGTTACAAGCAATCTATCCGACTCTTCTCGAAGGAGATAAACAATTTTGGTTGTGAGAATTATTTAGTATATTCAATTCTCAATTGTTTAATCAAACCTCGATCGCGATCGCCTTCAACCAATCCTAATTGCTTAAATTGAGATAATTCTAATTCAGATAGGGGCCAGGGAGGGCCTTCTGGTTTTGCTTCTGTTTCTCGATAACCAGTAATAACTAAAAGCGTTCCTCGATCTGCTACTAATTTGACGATCGCTTGAATGACATTTTTTCTGATATCTATCGGTAAAGCTTGAATAGTTATCGATTCAAAAACAAAATCGAATTGATTATACCAAGCCGGATCTAAATTCAATAAATCTGCTACTAAATAATTGACTTTACTATCGGGAAATCTTTTTTTACACCAGGCGATCGCAGTTTCAGAAATATCAAAAGCCGTGACTTGATATCCAAATTCGGCAATAGTTTCGGCATCATCACCCAACCCGCAACCTATTACTAAAGCTGATTTATTTTCAATCTCTTTTTGTTGGCGTTTTTCCAACCAATCTATTAGTAAAGGATCGGCTTTTAATTTAGCCCAAGGTATGTTATTTTCGTTATCATTGGCTAGAGAATATAACTGTTCAAACCAAGCAGTAGGTTGAGAATTATTTATAGCTCGATCGGCTAAAGATTTGATTGCTGCTCTGGTTATTTCTGGTTGGGATTGCTCTCGATTCATAATTGTAAGCCCTAAAAATTACGCAAAAATACAAACCGCAAAAAAATGTCGCCAACTTTAATGCGATCGCAGTGTTTTATTTCTGCTGGAGGATCTTCTGGCTTGAGACTGTTTCCTCGTAACAGAGTACCATTTCTACTACCCAAATCTTTGGCAAAATAGCGATCGCCTTCTCGACTTATTTCTAAATGTTTTCTACTGATGCTCAAATCGTTTCCAGCTAACTCGAAGCGTCCTAAAATTACTTTATTGCGATCGCCGACGCTAACAATTGTTTTTGCACCTTTATTACTACCCGATTCTACAATTAATAAAGGGTAACGCACATGGAGATCTTCGAGAATTGGGGTTTGATAAGAAGCGTAACCGAGGCGATCGAGAATTTGATCGATCGATTTAAACCGCTTTTTCGGATCGATCTTGACCATCCGCGCTAGCAAATCCCGAGAATTATCGTAGAACCCCGCTTTAAAATCCCTCAGATCGATCGCTTCTTCGGGCATGGGGCGGACTTGGAGGTAGTCTCTAACAAATTTTTCAAAACCATTTAAACCCCAGCCTTGATGCACCCAAAAATGCTGGCCCGTCGCCATTTGGTAAAAAATATGGCCGAGGGCGTAGATGTCTACTTTAGCATCTGCGATTGCTGTACCTTCAAGTAAAATTTCTGGGGCCATCCAAGGATAACTATCAAAAATAGCGCGATCGCTTTTTTTAAGAATTTCTTCTTTAAATTTTGCCATGCCAAAATCGATAACTTTGATTGTGGTGTTATCTTCTCCAACTAAAATATTGGCAGGTTTGAGATCTTGATGGATAATATTGCAGCGATGAGCGTCTCCGACTGCAATTAAAATTTGTTGAAAAATACTCCTTTTTTGTTCTGGGTTTAAACTGTATCTAGCCAAATAATCTTGAAGGGGAATTCCAGGAAAATATTCAAATAAAATTAAATAAGTGCAATCGTCCCATTGTCTGAAACCAATAGAACAAATAATATATTCTGAAGGAATAGCAATTTCTGCTTCTAAACGAAAGCGTTTGGCGAGGTTCTTGTTAGGGTTAAAATTTTCAAATATTTTCAACGTGTAAAACTTATTCGATTGAGGATCGATTGTTTTCCAGACAGATCCGAAGTTTCCAGCACCTAAAAGCTCTTGTAATTCTACTTCGATCGCTCCACCGTCATATAAATCTATTTTTATTTTACCGCCAACAAAATTTTCTAAGGGTCGATTCAAAATCATGATTTAATGCGACCATAAAATTAGAGTTTGATTGTCTGTTGCTCCTGCAAGATTAGCGCGATCGAGTAAGTTTTTTGCTATTTCCTCAAGACTTTGTTGTGGTTTTGCTAATATATTTTCGATCTCCTGTAATTTTAGAGATCCGCTAATACCGTCGGAACACAATAACAGCATATCTTCTTGCTGCAATTGCAGTCTATACACTGGCGATCGATGGGGAAAATCTCGAGAGCCGACAAAGTAAACTAATTGGTTGCGACTTTGATGCTGAAATGCTTTGCTCGAATCGATCGCTCCTGCTTGCAATAATAAATCGGCAAGGTTATGATTTTCAGTAACTTGGATTAAAGTGTGGCTATTTTTGCGATAGTGAAATAAGGGAGAATCGCCTAAATTAACTGCTACAGCAAGATTATCCCAGATTGCCGCCGCGACAAGAGTAGATCCCCCACCTTGCCAACTATTAACTTCTAAACGACGACGTAAATGGATATTCGTGCGATCGAGTGCTTCTAATAAGATTTTTTCGATTTGCCATTCTCCTGCAATAGGAAAACTGTCGATCGCCTTTTCTGCTATTTCTTCAAATAAAGAAATACTAAATTTTCGCAATGTTTCCCAACTTAGTTTTTTGCCCCGAGCATAGCCTCCCATCCCGTCGGCAATCGATAATATTGTAATTGGTTCTAATTCTGGGGCTGGCATTAAGGAAAAAATTTGAAAACTATCTTCATTTTCAGTGCGACAGTTAATTTCGCTGCGAGCAAGATATTTTTGTTTGTGATGTTTTTCTGCTTGCGATCGAACCAATTTAGCCACTTTTTGCTAGCTTTTTTCTCCCTTATTTTATCTCTAATTGTGAGAAAATTAATTGAAATCCTCGAGATTATTATTTTTGATGAATTATTATCTATCTTTACTGACGGAAGGCGATCGAGATTGGCAAACTGTATTTAATTATTTGCTTGTTAAAATTCAAAACCTATTTACTACTCCTCTGATTTCAGTTGGAGAGGCTAATATCTCTCTTTTATCTATTTTTAGATTGGCCCTTTCTTTTGCGATCGTTCTTTTCTTTTCTAGAGGTATAAAATTCTTTCTTAAAAAACAACTTTTGGAACGACTTAAAATTAACGAAGGTAATCGTGAAGTTATTGCTACAGTCATTAGTTACGGCATCGGATTAATCGGCTTTTTAGTTGTTTTAGAAACTACTGGATTTAATTTAGCCTCTTTAACAGTGATTGTCGGCGGTTTGGGTGTCGGGATTGGTTTTGGCTTACAAGACGTGACGAAAAACTTTGTTAGCGGTCTTACTTTACTCGTAGAAAGAACCATTAAAGTAGGTGATTTCGTTCAAGTAGAAGAATTTTCAGGAAAAGTAAAAGCGGTTTCGCTGCGCTCTACTTTAATGCAAGTTTCTGATGGTAGATATATTGTTTTTCCTAACAGTCGCTTAGTGGAAAATAGAATAATAAATTGGAGTTTAGAAAGTCCGATTACGAGAATAGAAATCCCAGTTAAAATTGCTTATAACAACGATACTGTTTTAGTGACTGAAGTTCTTTTAAATGCCGCATATCGAGAAAAAGATGTTTTAGAAGATCCTCATCCAGAAGTATTATTGCAAAAATTTGGCGATGATGGATTTCATTTTGTGTTATGCGTTTGGATCGAAGCGATCGAGCGACAATCGCAAATAACTAGTTGTTTAAACTTTATCATCGAAGATTTTTTAAAAGATCGCGGCATTGCAATGGCTTCACCTCATAGAGATGTTTGGATTCGCAATCCAGAGTTATTAAATAATAGGAATCGTGGCAATCTTAAGGAAGGAATTTCTAATTATTTACCCAATAAAAATATCAATTTAATCGATATACTTCCCCAGATATCTTACTTTCAAACTTGCGATCGCCTCCAATTAAGAAAAGTAATTGAAGCAGGATACACTCAGAAAATAAATAAATCAGAATTGCTCTATCGTCCCGGAGATAAAAGCGATAAAGTATATATTATTCTTTCTGGTGAATTAGAATTAATTGACGAAGAATTAAATAAGAGATTGCGTCATTTAGAAACCGGACAAATTGTCGGCGAAGTAGCTATTATGCTAGGAATTCCGCGACAAATAACTTTAAGAGCAATCGAAGATACCAATTTATTTTCGATTAAAGCTCAAATGTTCGCCCAACTATTACAAGATATACCAGGTTTAGCCGACCAAATTGCGACGGATTTAACCACATCTCAGAAAGTTTTAGTCCAACATAAAAACAAACTCAAAAAATTAGGATTTATTGAGGAAGATTCAGAAGAAAAAACCGGCATCAAACGCATCAGGGAAAGAATTAGAAATGTCTTTCGTTCTCCTAACAAAAACGAGAGCGATCGCCTAGCCGCACAACAAAAAATCGAGCTAAAAGAAGAATTAAAAGCAGGAGAACAGTTAAAATTAACTAATACATCCGAAGGCGAACTGGCGATCGAAATAGATTCGACCGACAATCTAGATAAAAATTAAACATGAATTAAAAAATAACAGCAATAATATGCTAATCCAGCACTGGCAATCGGTACGGTAAGATTATCAATTCCTAAAACTGAAAACCCTTCTAAAACTGTAGCCACTACCGAAACAGTTAGCGAGATCGCCCACACTTGCCAGATATTACCTTGAACCGCCACAAGAATCGAGCAAGTCACTAAAAAACTAAAAAAAGCCATCGCCAAAGATCCTTCCCAGCTTTTTTTAATCCCAAAAACACGATAGTGATGTTTGCCAAAACGCTGGCCGACAATAGCAGCCATCCCATCACCCCAAGTCATAATTAAAATTCCGATCGCCGCATATTCGTATTCGTGAAGATGCCAAAATAAGGCAATTAAAACCCCAATACTAATAGCATAGAAGAAAGTACCCAAACTTTTGCGACCGACGCTATTAACGCTAGGAAGAATTGGAATGACTAGAGAAATTAAAGCGATCGAACTGGCGATCGCCGCAGCACCAATACCGATCCAAGCTGGAACGTCCAGCCACCAGGCAAATAAAATAACATTGCCAGCACCAATATGGACTATTTTCCGAGTAAACTCACTATTTACTTTATTAAAGAAACGACTCAAACTTTCTGCAACAATGACAATAGTCACCAAGTAAAGCAAAATGAGACTTAGAGAATGTATTAGGGGTATTTCAGATTCCAACCAGGATAGAGACGAAGATAGATAACTCAAGGAAAATCGCAACTAAAATTTTCTTATTACTATTTAATAGATTGTATTGTAACAATGAAAACAATATTAATTTGGCTGATTAAAGGTTACAGAGTTTTAATTTCTCCTTTGTTCCCTCCTTCCTGTCGCTTTCGCCCTACTTGCTCTAAATACGCTTTAGAGGCTATCAATAGGTTCGGTGCGATCGAGGGGAGTTGGTTGGCGCTCAAAAGGATTTTGCGCTGTCATCCTTTCCATCCTGGAGGTTACGACCCAGTACCAGCCCTTGAAGAAGATAAAAAGAACAAAATGGAGAAATAATATCAATTCTTCACAATAATGCTACAGATGCTATTGCCTGTTGCCTCTTGCCTCTTGCCTATTTGCCTATTTGCCTATTTGCCTATTTGCCTATTTACCTCTTGCCTATAATAATTACTTCCCTCAGCCTTTCAACAGGATCTGTTTTCAATAGTAATTTTTTTGAAAATTAAACTAGATTTAAATCGATCTATCTGGCTTTTAACCCTTGTATTGCTTGTTTTGCTAAATTATCGCCAAAATTTCTATCTAAAGGTAGATGTCCGACTAACAAACGATAATAAATCGGCCCGTATATAATATCGATCGCCAAGTCCGTATCTAGATCGGGGGGAAATTCTCCATTTTTTTTACCCCGTGCGATTAGTTGGGCTGCTGCTGCTCTTCTGCCATTTAAAAACCGTTCTCGATATTCTACCAGTCTTTCTGGATCGGATTGCCCTTCTGCGAGAATTTCAGCCAGTATTCTGCCAATTTTACCGCTAAATGCGGCTACAACTAACTTGACCTGTTCGCAAATCGCCTCGATCGCGCTGTCGCATTCTGGGTATTCAGTATGAGGTAGCATGTATTCTAAAAATGCGTCGAATACTACTGCAGTTTTGCAAGGCCACCAACGGTAAATTGTTGTTTTCCCTACCCCCGCTTTTTTGGCGATCGCTTCGATCGACAATTCTCTAACCGTTCTATCTTCTAAAAGCTCGATCGTGGCATTTAAGATCGCTCGATAGCATTTTTGAGATCGAGGACGACCTTGAGATTTTGTCGTAGTTGTTTCTATGGC
>JASJCW010000188.1 GCA_030065265.1 Prochloraceae cyanobacterium | reverse complement strand
CTGTTTGCTCTGCCAGGGTAGCTTTTTAAATTAGCTACAATTTAAATTTAGCATTTTCAACGATCGTGTGGCTTTCTCTTAATCAAACTTAACAAAAATCGAGAAAATCCAGCTTAATTTCTGACTAGAATAATAAAAAAATTGTCTAATCAGAAAATTCAAATAATTCTTTGTTTTAAATTAGTTGACAACACAAATCTTACTCTAATTAATTCAATAATTGCGTTATGTTTAGAACTATGACCCCAGATTAGGGCCATACTCCTATCAAGCTCAACAAAGATATAAATGCAAAGAATACGATCTTCAACTTGTTGAATTTTATCAAGAGCGTGGTTACGACCGAAAAACAAACAAGAAAGGCCTCATAACTATGACAATAAATGGCATTAGTTTAAAATCAATCAATTCATAAAAATGACAATCATTTTTCAAGGTTCTGTCGAACTATCTGAAAATCCTTCTCACTCAGAAGCTACTTGGATTGGAACGATACTCAAGTTACCTTTTCAAGTTAAAAAGATGCCCAAAATCATTGAAAATCCCAATGCGCCTGGCACTTATATTTTTCCGACAATACAAATCGATACTAAAGAAGTAGAAACCTGGTTAGAGTGGCAGCAACATGAAGTGAGAATTAATGACTATTTAATTGGGACGATTCGCAATTTACCTAAAGTCTTCACTGTCAACCATTTTATCTTTAAATTTCAACCTAAAATCCTCAAAATAGATTCATCAGATAATTTAGAAGATCTGCGACAAGATCGAGTGAATTTTTTGACTATCGAGCTAGGCACAGGAGGATTTGGTTTAAATGATAGCTTTATCATTGAACAAATTGAAATTGAGAATGTAGAAACTAATTTGACTTGATATTTTTCTAATTAATCAAGCTAAAAGTTATCTTTAAATCAAGACCCTAACCAACTAAAAAATTAAGATCTTCTTCCCAATTCGCTCTGAAGCAATTCTGGGAATTGAGCTAAAATTGTTTCTTGACAATTAGACTATAGATTCAATGATTAAGCGATCGCCAGCTGGCTTAATTGCTTATCCCCAATTTATGTAACGCATTACCCGGTTATTCTCAAAGAAGTCGCTAATTTTTATAGGGTGAACCAAAAACGCTCTGGGTAATATCGCAGGAAACCCCTTAAAAGCTTACTGTAAAAAAAATAGCTCGATTTTAAGCTGGAATCGCCACACCAAATTTCGTTCACCTAAAAAAAGATCCGTCTAAATATATTTGTCAAGACATTGTTACAATATGTTTAAATTTGTTACAATAATTTACATATCTAGAAAATAAATGGTAAACAATAGCTTTGATTGTACCTTCTTCTCTAGGCCAGCAGTCAACCAGACTCATTTGGCTGATTTCTGAGTTTGATAACAAGCCCTCACTACTAATGACACTACTTGAAACATGGCATTATCAGATTATTAAAATCTCCCATCCCCATCCCGGAGCGAAGTTCCCTGAGATTAAAGATACTACTATTCAACCCGATCTGATTATCTTGGATCTTCTGCCAGTACAGAGCAACATCATAGATGCGATCGAGCATTATTCAGTTTTGAATGATGTCCCTATACTCTGCTTATGTGCTCCAGGGGGTTTGACTCTAACCGAAGTTATAACATTTGGTGCTACTGCTGCACTCAATAAACCTTTTGAGCTTGAAGAATTAGATTTTCAGTTGCAAAAAATCTTGAAATTAGAGACCAATCGAGAGCAGTCAAACTGCTCTCGAGCAATGACATTATTATGTTCTGAAACCGAATCAAGTTCACTGCTTCAAGAACAAGCCTATTGGTTAAAAATCTTTCAAACACATCCAGAGCCAAAAGCAAAAGAGCTTTTAATCGCAGCCGGTTATGAGATTAATGCCGAATCAGAACGATCTTCCCAGTCTTAAGGGAATGCTGTGGGGAATCCTTTGCAGAGCCAACCCTAGAGCAGATCAAAATTGAAAACGGCCTTTTGATCCGATCGAGGTTGGTCGCTATGACAATTTTTTCCCTTGAGGGTGTTTGAGACGATCGAGTCTCGCTCTGCTCCGCAGACCTTAAAGCAAATGTTGTTTGACTAATATTTTTACCTCATCAAGGCAGACTCGTGCGTACGAGATCTCTTCGGGGAGCATTAATACCATTGGCCCGTTGCCACATCGGGCTAAACAGCCAGAGCCAACAATGGTTACATTCGCAACCGATTCGGCTTGAAAGGCTTTGAGTATGGCTGCCGAACCGTAAGATTTACAACTACGACCCTGACAAACTAATACTGTTCTAGCTAAGGTTAATGATTCTTTTCTCAATTTTAAAGCCGATCTGGGAATTCTTTTTTCTCGGAGTTAATCTCGATCGTAACAACTTTCCTGAATAATTGGTATTGTCATATACAAGAAGATTTGTATCTTGTTCGATTGCTCGCCCAAAGGTTAGATCTTGATGATTTTTTCTTTTGAGAAGATAAGCTCGAGAGTCAGAGGAATCGCATCTAAATTTTGAACCCCCCGATCGAGTAAATTATCCCAGAATTCATAAAAAATCAATGGCGATCTCGCTACGCGAGATCCGGCTTTGCCGGTGCGCTAGAAGCTATAACCAGCTTATAGTCTAGAAATTAGATGCGATTCCCCTGGGGAGATAGATATACCGATGAGCTTGGGTATCAGTATATCTCCAAATATCTTTAATTTCAAGCTTTCTAACTTCGTCGAACTCACGTTGAACCAAGACGCTAATTTTCGATTTTAAATCTCACTTTTCCAGTTTTTTCAATTTCAGATCGCAGATCTTCCGGTAAATTGTTTATTTGATTGACTTCTATTTGCGAAATTTTTGTGAAAGTCTCATCTTTTTGTTGCAAATAGGTTTCAATTTCGATCGCATATTTAGATTTTTTCGAGTGCTCTATATTTACATGCGTCCCAAAAATAGAAGAACCATCTCTTTGTAATTTTTCATGTATTTCTTCAAGATCGCGCTCGAGAAATTCAAAATCTAAACAGTCTTTATTCACTGATTTTAAAACAGATTCGTTATCCTCTCCATTTATTGCTTTTATTATTTTATCGCCAGCTTTCTTTGTTGTATCTAATAGTTTGTCAAAACTATTGAATAGTTTTTCAGAACTTGTTTGAGATTCAGTCATGGTTAATTTCCTGTAATTAATAGTTTTCAATTTCTATCAAGCTTTCATTCTGAGAATTTCTTTTTTTTCTTCTTTTCGCTTCATATCTTCTTTTATATCTTGTGGTATTTCGCTTGGATCTATTTTTCTCGTTACCTCTTTTACACTATATTCATCTTTGGGTTTTTTACGCTCTTTTACATAAACTTTCATTTGTTTGTAGTAAGTTGTACCTTGTTTAATTATCGAAACAATTCCATCAGAAACAATTTGAACAGTTTTATCTATTGCTTCAAAAATGTTAGCCGCAACATTAATTGCCCATTCTCTAATACGCTCTGCAAAAGCAGTTCCTAATATTAATCCGGCAACTGCTGCAACTATTATCCAGGGAATCACGATTATTACTCCTTAAAATGATTTAAATTAACTTACTTTTGTACTATCTAATTCAGGAATTTCTGAATTATCTTCTTCGGTTGAATCTTGAAAATTGCAATCAGTCGATCGCATATTTTTTTGTTTAATTTCTCTTACTTTTTCAATCTCTGTTAAAAAAACAGCCTCATCGATCGCAGATATTTTGCCAGATAATAATTTAAACCCCAGCTTGATAGCAACATTTTTAATATCTCCACCACTCAAGTCATTTGTTAGATCTGCGGCTCTTTCGTAAGAAAAATCAGGAGCGATCGGCAACTTTTTAGATAAATGAAACTGCCAAAGCTTCAGCCTCATCTCAAAATTTGGTAAAGGAAATTCTATGTTAAAAATCATTCTCCTCAAAAAGGCAGGATCGTAATTTTCAAGCAAATTTGTTGCAAAAATAGCGACTCCATCAAACTTATCTAATAGAGTCAATAAAGTGCTTTTAGTCGTATTTATTCCGTAATCTGCTGCACTAGAAAGATTTGAGATTCTGCGACTCAATATTGTATCTGCTTCGTCAAAAAATAATAAGCTTTTTGTTGCTTCTGCTGTCTCAAAAATTTTGGAAATATTTTTCGATGTTTGACCGACATATTCAGATTCGAGATCGCCGTAATTGATTTTAATAATATTCATTCCCAGGCGATCGGCTGTTGCTTCTGCTGTGATACTTTTTCCCGTCCCAGGAGGGCCAAAAAAATTAACGCAAACACCAGTTCCTAATTTAAGAAAACGAATATATTCCCATTCATATAAGAACTTATCTCGATTATTAATATAAGCAAAAAGTTCTTCTATCCTCTCTATAACATCTGTAGATAATGTTATTTCATCGAGCTTCCATTTTGGTTGTTCGACAAACTTATTTTGTTCTTTTTTGTTCCGATCTTTTTCATCTTTAACGATCTGATATTTCATGAAGCGAGATAGTGTATTAATCTGTGTTTTCATAAAATGAAAACACAGATCGGATCGTCTATAAGTGGATTGGTTTAAATAATAATACTGAGAAAATTAGTGTTTTATTTTTAAGCCGAGAATAAATCAAAATAATGTTAAATGCGATCGATAAGAAAAAAGTAAATTTAAATAAATTTGATTTTAAGAAAATAGAAAATTATCTTTGGTTGCGATCGCTTTATGATAGCTTACCTTTGATGTCAAAAGAAGGCTCACACCGTACTCAAAGTCGGTTAGAGCATGAATTTTGACCAACAAACAAACCTGTGTAAGCAGACATTATGGTAAAATAATCCCATAAGATATTTTGGATATTGGTCTTGTTTGTACTCGAAGCCAAGCTTAGAGGTTCTACAAAACAGTTTGCAGTCATTGATGAAATGATTCGCACTGCTGGTTTTGTCAGAAATAGTTGTATCCGACACTGGATGGACAATCGCGGTGTCGGACAATACGATTTGTCTGCTCTGTGTAAAGTTTTGGCAAAAGAGTACGAATGGGCGAAAAAGCTTAATTCTCAAGCTCGTCAAGCATCTGCCGAACGAGGGTGGGCTGCGATTAAGCGTTTCTATGACAACTGTAAAAACCCAGCTATCAAGAAGAAAGGCTATCCCAGATTCAAAAAATCCCGTTCTGTTGAATACAAAACTACTGGCTACAAACTCTCCGAAGATAGGCAATCTATCACTTTCACTGATGGGTTTAAAGCTGGTAGATTCCGCATCGTTGGAGCATTCGACCTGAACTACTATCAACCCAAACAAATTAAAAGAGTTCGAGTTGTGCGTAGAGCAGACGGGTATTATGTTCAATTTTGTGTTGCCATTGACCGACTTGAAGAAGTTGAACCCACCGAGCAAGTAATTGCTCTTGATGTTGGGTTGATGCACTTCTATACCGATAATCGAGGTAACAAGGTTGAAAATCCTCGTCATCTCAGAAAATCGGAAAAAGCTCTTAAACGTCTGCAAAAACGAGTAAGTCGTAAAGTTAAAGGCTCTAACAAACGCAGAAAAGCGATTAACAAACTGGGAAGAAAACACCTGAAAGTCTCGCGCCAGCGTAAAGATTTTGCCGTGAAGTTGGCAAGATGCGTGGTCAAATCTAACGATTTGGTGGTGTTTGAGAAGCTGACGGTGCGTAATCTGCTCAAGAATCGTCGTCTTGCCAAAAGCATCAATGACGCTGGCTGGAGACAGTTTTTTGAGTGGTTGGAATACTACGGACAAGTGTTCGGCAAAATTGTAATTGCTGTTCCACCGCAATACACCAGTCAAGAGTGTAGTTCTTGCCATCGCATTGTCAAAAAATCCTTGTCTGAGAGAACCCATGCTTGCGAGTGCGGTTGTATTCTCGACAGGGATGAAAACGCCAGCCGTAATTTGTTGGCAAAAGGATTGGAATATTTGAGTAGGGGGGGACACTCCCGAATTAACGCCCAAGGACATTTGAACCTCTGTTCTATAAGTGAAAGCTTGTTGGATAAGTTTGGTGGTTGAGTTGGGAACCCCACACTGTAACGCTTGCGGTCAGTGTTGGGAGGATGTCAGAGAGCAAAGATATTTTAAATATTTGAAAAAGTCATTATTTCTATGAGCAACGCAGCAAAATCTTTCGTACCGAGCTGGTTCGTGCGTCAAGATATTGACGGTTTTTTTGGACTGGCTTTAGATAATTTTATTCAGATTTTAGTAATTTTAAGTCTCTGTCAAGGAGTGCTTCAATTTCCACCAAATATAATTTACGGGCGCATTTTACCTGGTGTTGCAATTAGTTTGATAGTGGGTAATTTTTATTATAGTTGGCTGGCTTATAAACAGAGCAAAAAAGAACAAAGAGACGATCTTACGGCTCTTCCTTATGGGATAAATACAATTAGCATATTTGCCTATATTTTCTTAGTCATGTTGCCAGTGCGTTTGGATGCTTTGGCAAATGGAGCGACATCTCAAGCAGCAGCAGAATTAGCTTGGCAAGCTGGTTTAGTTGCTTGTCTCGGTTCGGGACTGATAGAATTTGGTGGGGCTTTTGTGGTCGATCGCCTGCGTAAATTCACCCCTCGCGCTGCACTTTTATCGACTTTAGCCGGAATTGCTTTAACCTTTATTTCTATGGGCTTTTTCCTGCGAACTTATGCCCATCCTATAGTTGCTTTAATTCCTTTTGGCGTAATTTTATTAACTTATTATGGCAATGTAAAATTCGTTATTCCTGGCGGTTTGTTAGCAGTTATCTTGGGAACTATTTTAGCTTGGTTAACGGGTCTTTCAACTTGGGATGGGACTCAATTTAATGGCGCGATCGCACCGATTGGTTTTCACGTTCCTAATTTAGCGATCGGGGCACTTTGGCAAGAAAGAGCCATATTATTAAGCTATTTTAGTATTATTTTGCCGATGGGATTGTTTAATTTAATCGGTAGTTTGCAAAATTTAGAAAGTGCCGAAGCAGCAGGCGATCGCTATCCGGCAGCACCATGTTTGGCGGCTAACGGGATTGGAACTATATTTGCAGCTATGTTTGGTTCTTGTTTTCCGACAACTATTTATATCGGCCACCCTGGCTGGAAAGAGATGGGAGCAAGAATCGGATATTCTGCTTTAAATGGTGTCGTTATGGGATTGTTTTGTTTGAGCGGTACGATCGGTTTGTTGTCTTTTTTCATTCCGATCGATAGCGGGATGGCGATCGTCTTGTGGATCGGTATTGTGATCGTGACTCAAAGTTTTACTGCTACTCCCATCAAACACGCTCCAGCAGTGGTGATTGGCTTGTTTCCGGGGATTGCTGCTTACTCTGCTTTAGTTGCTAAAACTGCCCTGCGCGCGGCTGGTTTGGGCACGCCAACATCGCCTTTTTCCCCGGAATTAATTCCTGTTTTCGAGCAAAGCGATACTTATATTACTGGTGCTTTTGCTTTGGAGCAAGGTGCGATCTTTAGTGCAACGATCTTAGCTGCAATTACTGTGAGTATCATTGAAAGGGAATTCGGTCAAGCTGCTTTATGGTCTTTAGTCGGAGCGGTGCTATCTTGGGTGGGTTTGCTGCACAGCTATCAATGGACGATAGGAGATACGGCGATCTCTCTAGGTTGGGGTGTTGGCGCGCCTTGGGCAGTTAGTTATACTTTACTAGCTATTCTCTTTTGCTACGCTCAATGGCAGAAGAAATTAAATAGTTAAAGTTAAAGGCGGCACCCAGATTCGAACTGGGGGTAAAGGCTTTGCAGGCCCCTGCCTTACCACTTGGCCATGCCGCCGCGTGAAATTTATTCACTTCCTGCATTATACCAACAAAAAGCACCCTTTCGATCTAAAATAAATCTTCAAATTGAGATCGTTTCTAATTATTAATCGGATTAATTTCGATCGCTTCTAATTTAAGTTTTAATTCTTCTCGATTTGATGCAAATAAAAGATAGCGGATGCAAAACCAAATACCATAAGCTAGTCCAGCTAACTCAAAAAAAGAACCGAGTAAGGGAATGTCGTTAATTGCATCTAATACTGCTACGCTCAAATAAGCCGAGATTAAGCCTAAAATACCGTATCCTAAAATTGCTGGGAGATTTGGATATTTATCTAAATAACTAGGGATATTTTCAATCAAAACTCCGATCGCAGTATCAATTTTTTTGAGAGTGGGGGGAACTCGATCTAAAAAATTGTCAGTAGCAGCAACTAAATTATCTAAAGTTTGAGTCGCAGAAGTATTGAGATCGCTAAATTTTGTTTCCCTTTGCACTTTGCTTAATAGGTTATCAATTCTAGATTCCATGTTTAAGCCTCGATTTTATAGTTAGTTTGATAAGATATTCATTTTAGCTCGGTATTTTAATTGCAAAACAAAAATTTTCCTTTTCCTGGAGTTGCAAGGTGCATTGTGTCGCACCTCACAAGATCGATTAAACTGTCACTCCTTCGATATCTTCTTCGGTTTGTGCGTACAACTCCCGCAATTTTTCTAACTTATCTTCATCTGCATTCCAGTAACCTCTTCCCGAAGCTTCGATCGCCCTACCGACAATATTTCTGAAAGCTTCGGGGTTAGCTTGTCGCAATTTTTGAGCCATTTCAGCATCGAGAATATAGGTATCTGCGGCTTGGTCGTAAACCCAATCATCGGTAAAATTAGCAGTACCACCCCAACCAATTAAAGCTGTCATGCGCTGGGAGATTTCGTAAGCACCACCAGATCCTCGCTCGGCCATCGCATTAGCCCATTTGGGATTAAGTAATTTTGTTCTATATTCTAAACGCAACATATCTTCTAACTTTCTCGGGGTAGTATCTTTAGAGAAACTTTCCACAAAAGACGCACCGACTCTTTTCCCGCTTTGTTTTTCTGCGGCTAATTTCAAACCTCCAGTATTAGCATAATATTCTTGAATGTCGGTCAAACCGTATTCAACAGAATCGATTTCTTGAACGATGCGATCGCTTGTTTGCAGTAATTTTGTTAAAACTTCCGGTCTTGCTTGTCCTTTATCTTTTCTGCCGTAACTAAAGACATTGCGACCTTTCCAAGTATTAGCTAATTCGTCGGAAGAGTCCCAATTTCCATCTACTACTTGGTCGTTTACTAGCGAGCCAAAATCACCTGCTGGGTTAGAAAATAGACGAGCAGAAGCATTATCTATACCCTGTTCTTTTAATTCTAAAGCGTGTTTGCGAATGTAATTATCTGCGATCGCTTCATCAGCTTCGGCAGCTCTTTTAAACAGATCGTCGAGCAATTCGATGATGTTAACAAAAGTATCCCTAAAAATCCCGGAAAGATTCCCTAAAACGTCGATTCGAGGGTGACCTAATTCTGCGATCGGAATTAATTCGTATCTGACGATCCTGCCCGTACCTTCTTTTACCGGTGCTGCGCCGACCAATTCTAATAAGATGCCGATCGATTCGCCTTTGGTTTTAATTATGTCCAAACCCCACAATAAAACGGCGATAGTTTCGGGATATTTACCCTGTTCTTCGAGATGTTGGGCGATTATTTTTTTACCGATTTCTTTGCCCCGTTCGTAAGCACCAGGCGAAGGCATTCTATAGGGATCTAAAGCGTGAATATTTCTTCCAGTTGGCAATACTCCCGGCCCGTCTCTTAATAAATCTCCTCCTGGAGCTGGGGGAATATATTCTCCATTTAAACCCCGCAAAAGATTAGTCATTTCTGCTTCAGTTTGCAGCAATAAATCTCGGATATAACTTCCTTGTTTTACCTTCTCTTGGAACTCTTCTGGTACTTTGTAATCTAATCTGTCAGCAACAATGCGATCGATTAAATTTTCTGGCAAATCTTCACCAAAATAAGCCTCTAAATAAGACTTTATTTCCTCTGAATTTGGGGACGCGCCTAAAGTATGCAAGCCAGAAGAAAACAATCTTTGCTCGACGACTTGCAAATATTCATAAACTTGAAAAAAGTATTGAATTAAAGCATTTTTACTAAACAAGCGAGCATTTTCTACCGTAAAATCGATGCCGTTTTTTCTACCTTCTTCAAAAATGCAATCTTTTTCTAAACCAGTATCGACAATTTTCTGACAAATTATCTCTTTTAATGCAGAATTTTTATCTGGATCTTCTCGATATTCGCTAATTAAATCCCTTAAAGCCATCAATTCTTTATACAAACCAGCCCGACCGTAAGGAGGTACGTTATGAGAAATTAATACCCCGTATCCCCTCCGTTTGGCAAGAATAGATTCCGAAGGATTATTAGCAGCGTAGATATATAAATTAGGCAGATTTCCTAACAAAATATCCGACCAAGAATAGCCAGTATTACCCAGAGGAGAACCGGGCAACCATTCTACCGTTCCGTGCATCCCAAAATGAACCAGCGCGTCGGCACAGAATTCATTTTGCAACCATTTATAGTAAGCGGCATATTGCGGGTGCGGTGTCAAGTCCTTCTCAAACATCAACCGCATCGGATCGCCAGAAATGCCTAAAGGAGGTTGAACCCCGATCCAAATATTGCCCAATTGAATCCCACCGACGTGAAAATCGTCGCCATAGGTTTTAATCCCAGTAGAAGTTAAAGACTTCCATTGCTTTTCGATCCGCGCAGTCAAGAGATAACCCAACCATTTTTCTAAGGTTTTAACGTTTACCTTGGGATAACCGTTATTAATGGTTTCGTCGGCTTGTTTGACTAGTTTAATTAAGGTTTCTCCATCTGCGGGCAATTCGCCCACATTGTAACCCTGTCTTTGCATTGCTTCGAGTAATTTTATCAAACTGCGAGGCACGTCTAATAATGCAGCAGTACCAGTAGCCCCGTAACCGGGAGGAAAATCGTATAAAATAATTGCTATTTTCCGTTCTCGCGGTGGAGTTTGACGCAGCTTAATCCAATTCTTAATTCTACCAGTCAGGCGATCGACCCGTTCGGGAATGATATAGATATCTTCGCCAACTAAACCCCCTAAAGGTACAGTATCGATCGCCCCGTCTAATTCTGGTAAAGAATATAAAACAACGCTTTGCAAGCCACCGATACCCTGTCTCGTCCAAGAATGAATATCTTGTATTAATAAAGGTGCGGCAATAATATAAGGGATGTTTTTGGCTGCGAGAATGCGCTTGGCAACTTCTACCTGTCGGCCTGCTTCCATCGATCCGGCCGGCCCTCCAACTAAAGGAAAGCCAATTGTTGAGACGATCGCATCTACTTCAACCGCATCTTGAGAGAGGGATTTAATTTCTTTATTACCTGCTTCTCTTTGGGAAGTTTCGTAAGCAGTGGTCATCCAGTCTCTAACCGCTACATGACCCTCTACTCCGTTAATAAAGATTGGTAAAGGGATTAATCCTGCTGCTTCAAACTTGCGAATTAATTTAGGTATGTAAGGCTGTTTGGTAATAACGTGTTTGCGGTATAAAAGAATGCCGATAACAGCACCTGTTTTTGAAGAGTTCTCTCGATACCAATTTAAATACTCAGATGGCGAAGTAAAATAACCACTGTAGTCGGGATGGAGCAAACCCATATTGGGGGTTTCTATTGGTGCGGGTATTTCGCCAACTTCGAGATCTAAATATTTCTCGGCGATCGTCCAAAACATCGCGGCGACATTTTCCATACCTCCCGCATTCCAATAACCGTAAATAATCAACCAGTTACGCAAGTCTTGGACTTTTTTCGCGGGAATGAATTTGAGTAATTTCGGGCCGGTTTTTAAGAAACTAATATAACCTGCTAACTTATCTTCTTCCTTCCCCCCGCTAAACTTACTGAGAATGAATTTAATTGGTTTGGGCATTCCTTTGGGTTTATCCCCAATCGCAAACTTACCCAACTGAGTCAGACTCATTAATTCTAAAGCCGACTCAAAAACCAAACGAATCGGGATTTTTGCAGCTCTTTCCCGCAACCAGATTACTTGATCGTAGTCAAAAATTAAACTGCTAAAAAATACGTCCGCTTCTTTAAGAGCTAATTCTACCTCATCTGGATCGGTCGAAATTTCGCGATCGCTAAATACTTTTATCTCCAAACCTCCACAGCGCGATGTAGCTAAATGCGCCGCTTTGCGATACAGTTCGGCATTAAAGGATTCAAACCCAGCTATTAATACTATTTTTTTCATATCCCAGCCTGAAATATTTCTTCATCTTTCCCTAGATCTTAAAGAATATTTCTGATTATCGACAAATATCGGGCGATCGCGATCCAGATTTTGAATTTTAGAACTATTCGATTTGGATTAAGTTAGTCACAGTTTATCCGGTTTATAAACCATATCTTTAAGAGCGATTCAG
>JASJCW010000187.1 GCA_030065265.1 Prochloraceae cyanobacterium | reverse complement strand
GTGTAATTCTCCCATCCCGGCGATTACGGTTTGATTTGTCTCTGAGTTAGTGCTTACTTTGAAGGTTGGATCTTCATCAGATAAAGCTACCAATGCTTTGGACAATTTGTCCATGTCGCCTTTTGTTTTTGGCTCTACTGCTACTGAGATCACCGGTTCGGGGATAAACAGAGATTCTAAAATAATCGGATTATTCTCATCGCACAAGGTATCCCCAGTGCCAGTTTCTTTAAATCCTAAGACTGCTCCAAGGTCGCCGGCTCTCAATTCGTCTACTTCAATGCGATCGTTTGATTTGAGAATGATTAAACGAGAAATTCTTTCTTTTTTCTCTTTGGTGGAGTTATAGGCGTAAGTACCTTTACTTAAAACGCCAGAATAAACTCTAATAAATGTCAACCTACCGAATTTATCGGTGGAAATTTTAAATGCCAGGGCAGAGAATGGTTCTTCGTCGCTGGAGTGTCTGACACCTTCACTTCCATCTGGAAGTAAGCCTTTAATTGCGGGTACTTCTGTTGGTGCTGGCAAATAATCTACTACCGCATCTAAAAGTACCTGAACTCCTTTATTTTTGAAGGCACTACCGCAAAGCATCGGCATGATAGTTCCTTCGATAGTTCCTTTGCGCAATGCTTTCCTGATTTCTTCTTCGCTAAATTCTTCTTCAGCTAAGAATTTTTCCAAGAGTTCTTCATCTGTTTCTGCGATCGACTCGATCATTTTGGCGCGATATTCTTCTGCCAATTCTTTTAAATCGGCAGGAATTTCTGCATCTTCAATGTCTTTACCGAGATCGTCCTTGTATATTTTGGCTCGCATGCGTACCAAGTCGACAATGCCAGCAAATTCCCCTTCGCTACCGATCGGTACTTGAATTGGTACGGCATTAGCACGCAAGCGATCTTTTATTTGTTCGTAAACTTTGAAAAAGTCCGCCCCAGTTCTGTCCATTTTATTGACAAAAGCAATCCGAGGAACTTTATATCGATCTGCTTGCCGCCAAACTGTTTCTGATTGAGGTTGCACCCCTCCCACCGAGCAAAAGACCGCAATTACACCATCGAGAACTCGCATAGAACGTTCTACTTCAATAGTGAAGTCTACGTGTCCTGGCGTATCGATAATATTAATTTTACAATCGCGCCAGTTGGTGCTAATTGCGGCAGCAGTGATAGTGATTCCCCGCTCTCGCTCTTGAGCCATCCAATCAGTTACGGCCGTCCCTTCGTGTACTTCTCCTATTTTGTGGGCAATACCTGTATAAAAAAGTATTCGTTCGGTTGTTGTTGTTTTGCCCGCGTCTATGTGAGCCGCGATGCCTATGTTGCGTACTCTCTCTAGCGGGATGTCACGTGCCACAGCTACCTCCTTGATTTTGGCGAGCAAGTTTTTTTACTCGTTTTTAGTTAATTTTATTTAGACTATTTACAATTCTATACTTTAGTATGCTAATTTTTCCCTTTGGCTGTCAGCGTTTTGTAAGTCGTCTTTTTTCGTTAATTAGTCAATTTTTTATCAATATTTGTAATGTGCAAAGGCTTTATTTGCTTCTGCCATTCTATGGGTTTCTTCTCGTTTGCGAATGGCACCGCCGGTTTCGTTAGCCGCATCCATGATTTCATTAGCTAACCTGCCAGCCATTGTCCGACCATTTCTGGATCTAGAAAATTGTACTAACCACCTCAAAGCTAAAGTAGTGCCTCGAGATTGTTTTACTTCCATCGGGACTTGATAAGTTGCACCGCCTACCCGACGTGCTTTAACTTCTAATAAAGGAGTTATATTAGCGATCGCTTTTTCAAAGGTTTCTAAGGGATCGTTACCGGTTCTTTCTTCGACGGTTTTAAAGGCATCATAGACTATTTTTGATGCGAGGGATTTTTTCCCACTTTTCATGATTCGACGAACAGTCATGCTGACCAGGGGACTGTTATATACGGGATCTGGAGGAATTGGACGTTGTTTTCTATTTTTGCGACGAGACATAGTTTTTATTTTTCCCTTTTTGGTAATCTTTAGTGTAATAGGGATTGTATTAATTGAATTGACTCTAACTTGCTTACCCAAGCAATGAAAATTGCTTCAATTAGGTTTTGAGATTGAGAATTATTTAATCCATAACTTCTTCGCTATGGCAGATTCAAATTCGATTGAATGTAGATACTTGCCAGACTGTTGTCTCCGTTCGTACTGTAGCACTAAGAGCTAAGAAGTTATCCGCAATTCAATCTTAAGATCGTTTTTTTTAACTTGTTAGGAACTATCTTTTCTTGCAGTGGAGGAATTTCGACTATTCTTTAGGTCGCTTCGTTCCATATTTGGATCTGCCTTGGCGACGATCTTTTACACCAGTTGCGTCTAGAGTTCCTCTCAAGATATGATATCTAACTCCTGGTAAATCTTTAACCCTACCACCACGAATTAAGACTACCGAGTGTTCTTGTAAGTTGTGACCGATACCTGGAATGTAAGCTGTTACTTCAAATCCTGATGTTAACCTTACCCTGGCCACCTTTCGTAAAGCTGAATTAGGTTTTTTGGGTGTCGTTGTATATACCCTCGTACAAACTCCCCGACGCTGAGGACATTGTTTGAGTGCTGGAGATTTAGTTTTCTTTTTTGCTTTGTATCTTTCGGTACGAATTAGTTGCTCGATAGTGGGCATGGGTTTTTTTATCTATAGTTCGAGAGCTATCTTTGACTTCTTTAAAATCGTTGACAAAATATCATTATACCGATAACTTTATTTCTAGTCAAGAGCAAATTTGATAATTTTTATTACGATTTCAGTTTGAAAGATTGCCCGCAACTACAGGTAGAGGAAACATCTGGATTGTTGAAGCGAAATCCTCCTCCCATCAAATCCTCAGCATAGTCTAATTTTAAATTTTGTAAGTATGGATAACTTTCAGAATCTACGATCGCAACGATATCGTTTATTTCCAAAATAAGATCGCCAGTTTCTTCTTTTGTACTTTCTGCTTCTATTTCTAGACTGTAAATCGCTCCCAGGCAACCCCCCGGTTTCACTTTTAAACGAAATCTACTATTCTGGTTGGGTTGATTACTTTTTAGTCTTTTAATCTCTCTAGACGCTGCGGGGCTGATTTGAATCATCCAAAAAAATTTTGTTTGTTTTTATTGAATTGCTGTCTGGTCGTAGAGCCATATTTACATGTTTGCCAGACAGAAATTTCATTTTCTTTTTTATCACATTTTAACGTCAAAACAAGCAACTAATCACAAAAATCAATATTACTTGCGAGCATAGTCATCGTGAAATCGAATAATATCGTCTTCACCAAGATATTCACCGTTTTGAACTTCAATCAAGACTAGTTTTATGACTCCTGGATTTTCGAGGCGATGGGGGGTACATTGGGGAACGTAAGTCGATTCATTGCTACCAATAATCTCTTCTTTTTCACCACATACTACTTTTGCAGTCCCAGATACGACAATCCAATGTTCGCTACGGTGGTGGTGCATTTGCAAACTGAGACGATGTCCGGGATTAACTTCAATCCTTTTAATTTTATAGCCGATTCCTTCTTCAAGGGTTGTAAAAGAACCCCAAGGACGTATTTCAGTTGCGGCTACTCCAGGAATGGTAGTTTGTGCTAAAGACATTTCAGAATTTTTAGTAATTTCTTGAGATTGAATCATATTTTTTTTTGCTCCAAAATGATTTTAATTATTTTTAAGTAACTGGATATTTATCCTTTTTAGACGCTCCTTTATCAAAGTTAACAAAACACTCTTGGATTGCAAACATCTAAACGATTAAATCGATTGTCAACACCATTTTTTCATCGATTTTATCTTAAAATTCATACAAGCTTCAAAAATCATTATCTCAGTTAGATTGACTGGTTTTAAAAAAAAATCCAATACTATTGTGAACTTTAGCAACAGGAATTGAATTGGGATTAATTAATTGTCCTCCTAAGTATAGAGAAGTAGAGCTGCCTCCATCAAGATTTAAGGCATTAACTGCTCCTATTTTTTGCACTATCAGAGCCAATTCGTCCAGGGTTACACCTTTTTTATCACTCGATCTTCCTACCGCAACGATCGCAATTTTTCCTTCTTTTGTAACGGCGATCGCACTTCTAATTGCTGCTTGTCTGCCAAAAAATTTACTGAATTTTTCTGCCCGAGCATTAAGAACATTTTTACCATTTTTAATTAGCAAAGGGCCCGCCCCAATAATCTCAGTATAATTACTGAATTCATGGGGAACAGTATTACTTTGCAAGCGAACTGAAGTTCCTTCAACGATTTTTTGACCCAGCAATTCGTCTTTTCTAATACTTAATAAGTAACCATTTTTGGGAATGGGAAAATTATTTTCTAGTGCTTTTCCCCCAGAAAGTTTTCTCAGAATGCGATCGCCTTGGACGATAACAATAGTTTCTCGATCGCTCAAGGGAGTATAAAATTCACCCCAATCTCGAGTGTAACGAGCAATTCCTGGCTTTAGATAAGCACTATTAAGCAAAACAATTGGTAAGGGATCTCCTTTGGATGTAATTAAAGTTTCTGCGAGGTGCAAACGTCCGATTTTAATATTATTTTCTTTATCCCAAGCGATCGCTCCTCGATTTAAAATCGGCCCGGACAACCATTTTCCTTCGCTACGAATTGCTCCTAATGGTAGTTCGTTATTGCGGTTAAAAAAACCTCCATTTATTGCTGCTGATGCTTGGCTAGATCGAGCGGTTTTTGTTACTCTTAAAGTCCCATTTATTCCTTCTGAATTGGCGATCGTCGGTAGAATTTT
The DNA here is from genome assembly GCA_030065265.1 of Prochloraceae cyanobacterium. Taxonomy (GTDB): domain Bacteria; phylum Cyanobacteriota; class Cyanobacteriia; order Cyanobacteriales; family JASJDA01; genus JASJDA01. Next base: position 7,302 of record JASJCW010000187.1, on the reverse strand, counting down.
AAGCTGGGGAGATCGCGGGTCTATTTCCAGCCAAACTACTGGAAAATTATTCGCTTCAGAATCAAGTAATTTCTTTTGAGGTGAAATATCTTTGTCTATATTGATATAATCAGCTCGCCAACGTAAACGATCGTTCCATTTAATGTTTCGTTTGACCATTGCATCGGAACGAAACTCTATAACAAGACGATGAGGATTACTAAGACTTGAAATTCTTAATTCTTTCTTACTTGTGAGATCGAAGTGTAATTTTGTTTGCTTTGCTGCTTTTTCTAAATCGAATAAATCGCTTTTTTGAACTAAAGTATTAGCATTGATATTGACGATCGCTTCTTGTTTATTTTGAAAAGATTGCCAAAAAGTAGCTCGATCTAGAAAGAGTGTAATTTTTTCACTGTCTAGCTTTTTTTCAGCGATAATATTTTTTATTTTGGCTGGAGGGGCATCAATTTTTAAAATCCGATCTTCGATCGCAAACTGCCAACTGTATTTTTTGGCAAGCTTTGTAAGATCTAAATAACGATAAGGACTTTTAAAGATAGTCTGAATTTTTTGGGATGAAAACCATGCGATGGGTTGAACTTTCGGATCTTCGGTGTTTAATAATTCTATGCCTAAAAATCTCATTGCTCCAGTATCGGCGATCCCAGTATGTAAATCTTTTCCTTCGTACCATTGAGACCAAGCAACTGGAAATTTGCGATCGTTCAATGATATTTCCATGCCATTATTAATCAATCTGGGAGAGGGGCTAGAGGTGGCGATCGCAATTGGGTTCAAATAATAAAAAAATATAAATGTTAAAGGAAAGAAAAACCAAAAAATAAAAGATTTTTTTAGTTTTCGGGGCAATCTCTTCATCTCGATCTGACCAGTAAGATAAGATGGAATTATTCGCTTCATTTTTAAAGATATTAAGTTATTTTTGTCCGGTAGTGAGGATCGATGCATAATAACAATACATTCTCTTTTAGAAATGGTTCCTATGAAAGCGAATACTTTTTTATAAAAATAGATCCCTAACTGAAAAAGCTTAGTTAAATCCGATCGCAATGGAGCGTTCAAATTGACTGTCTTATGATTGACTAGGGAAAGTTTAAAAAAGAAGCAAGTTTTAAATTTACTGTGAAAAATAATATTTGCTTTCTTTTTCCTGTTTTTTTTAATTTACGTCGAGTAAAGCAGACGCACCTTACAGGAAGGAGTTTTGAAGAAAGAAAATTCTCCACAAAATTCAGGTCTTAATTTGAATAGATAATCGAGGAAAAAATAATGAGAAAAGATAACGCTTTGTCACCAAATAACCAGCAAAATTTTCAATTGCAACAGCCAAAAAAGCCCTTTAGCGGACAAAAATGGTTGGTAGAGGAAAGAGATGCTTGTGGTGTTGGTTTCATTGCTTATCAAGACGGCCGCAGCACCCATACTTTAATTCAACAAGCACTCAAAGCTTTAGGATGTATGGAACATCGCGGTGGTTGTAGTGCAGATCGAGATTCTGGAGACGGGGCTGGTTTGATGACCGCAATACCCGCAGAATTGTTCCGATCTTGGTTTGAAAACAATAATATCACTATGCCTGCTGTAGGAAAATGGGGGGTGGGGATGGTATTTTTACCTACAGATCCCGAAAAAGCAGCATCGTGTCGCGCTCATATCGAGAAAATAGTTAAAGGGGAAAATTTAACCGTCTTGGGTTGGCGCAAAGTTCCTGTCAAACCGGAAGTATTGGGAAGACAAGCAAGAGAAAATCAGCCCCAAATAGAACAAGTTATCGTTACTTCACCGGATGGTTTAGCAGGCGATCGCTTGGAGAGAAAGTTATATATTGCGCGATCGCGGGTGGGTAAATTACTGTCGGACGATTTTTATATTTGTTCTTTTTCTGCTCGGACGATCGTTTATAAAGGGATGGTACGCTCGGAAATATTGGGCGAATTTTACTTAGATTTACAAAATTTAGACTATCAAAGTGCTTTTGCAGTCTATCATCGTCGTTTTAGCACCAATACGATGCCGAAATGGCCTTTCGCTCATCCGATGCGTTTGTTAGCCCATAATGGGGAAATTAACACCCTTCTAGGGAATATTAACTGGATGAGCGCGATCGAAGCTAATCTAGAAGTTGAGGGTTGGACGAGTGAAGAATTACAAGGTTTAACCCCGATCGTCAATCCAGATAACAGCGACTCTTACAATCTAGATAGCGCGATGGAGTTGTTGGTACGTACCGGAAGAAGTCCTCTAGAAGCGGCTACGATCTTAGTACCGGAAGCTTATCAAAATCAACCGGATCTGAAACAATATCCCGAGATTGTCGATTTTTACGAATACTATAGCGGCTTACAAGAAGCTTGGGACGGGCCGGCTTTATTGGCGTTTAGCGATGGTAAAATTGTTGGGGCATCTCTCGATCGCAACGGTTTGCGTCCGGCTAGATACTGTATTACTAACGATGGCTATATTTTAGTATCTTCAGAAGCTGGCGTTTTAGATATCCCTGAAAGCGACATAGTCGAGAAAGGAAGATTAGGCCCGGGTCAAACAATTGCGGTAGACTTTGAGACTGGGGAGATTCTCAAAAACTGGGAAATTAAACAGCGTATCGCGCGAAGACTTCCTTACGGTGAATGGGTGCGATCGCATCGTCAAGCAATTAACAAACAAGCTTTTGAAACAACTTTTGATGAAACATCCCTACTAACCCAGCAAACTGCTTTTGGTTATGGTGCTGAAGATGTCGAGATGATTATCGCTGCGATGGCTCAAAATGGAAAAGAGCCTACTTTTTGTATGGGCGATGATATTCCTTTGGCCGTATTATCGGATAAGTCGAGATTGCTTTACGACTATTTTAAACAGCGTTTCGCCCAAGTAACTAATCCGCCGATCGATCCTTTACGAGAAAGTTTGGTGATGTCGTTGCAGATGCAACTGGGTAAAAAAGGCAATTTATTAAATCCTACCCCAGAAGATGCTCGTTTGTTGAAATTAGAAAGTCCGATATTAAATGAAGTTGAATTAGGACAAATCAAAGCTTCTGATTTTAACAGCGTTGAGATATCTAGTTTATATCAGATTGCGAGCGGGCCGGCAGGATTAAAAACTGCGATCGACAATCTTTGTCAGCAAGCAGAAAAAGCAGTAAGATCGGGAACAGAAATTATAATCTTGAGCGATCGCACTCCGCAAAATATCGACTCGGAATATACTTACATTCCCCCACTTTTGGCAGTCGGTGCAGTTCACCACTATTTAATTAAAGCAGGTTTGCGATTGCAAGCTTCAATAGTTGTCGATACCGCTCAATGTTGGAGTACACACCACTTTGCTTGTTTAATAGGTTATGGTGCTTCGGCTGTTTGTCCTTACCTGGCGATCGCAACTGTAAAACAATGGTGGAACAGTCCTAAAATTCAAAAAGATATCAAAAATGGGAAAATAGATAACATCTCCCTCGATGATGCTTGTCAGCGTTACCGCAAAGCAGTCGAAGCAGGTTTGTTAAAAATACTCTCGAAAATGGGTATTTCTCTGCTATCTTCTTATCACGGGGCGCAAATTTTTGAAGCAGTCGGTGTCGGAATGGATTTAATCGATCTTGCTTTTGCTGGAACTACTTCCCGTTTGGGTGGGATTACGATTAAAGAGTTAGCTTCGGAAAACATTGCTTTTCATCAACGGGCTTTCCCCGAACTTAAAGCCAAAAAATTAGAAAATTACGGCTTTATTAATTACATTCGTCGGGGAGAACATCATAGCAATACTCCCGAAATGGCGAAAACATTGCATAAAGCAGTGCGAGGTAACGGAGATGGTTACGATCACTATCAAGCTTACAAACAATTTTTAGAACAAGGCCCGACAACTACCCTGCGAGATCTCTTAGATTTTAAAAGCGATCGCGCTGCAATTTCTGTAGATGAAGTAGAATCAATAGAAGAGATTGTCAAACGTTTCTGTACCGGAGGGATGTCTTTAGGTGCTTTATCTCGAGAAGCACACGAAACATTGGCGATCGCCATGAATCGTTTGGGTGCTAAATCAAATTCTGGGGAAGGTGGCGAAGATCCGGCTAGATACGAAACTATTAACGACGTAGATGAAAACGGTCTTTCTGCAAGTTTCCCCCATCTTAAAGGTCTGCGTAAAGGCGATACTGCTAATTCTGCCATCAAACAAGTCGCCTCGGGACGTTTTGGGGTAACTCCTGAATATTTAATGAGCGGCAAGCAAATTGAGATTAAAATGGCTCAAGGTGCTAAACCAGGAGAAGGCGGACAATTACCCGGAAGAAAAGTATCTTCTTATATTGCTACTTTACGACGCAGCAAACCAGGAGTAACTTTAATTTCTCCCCCACCCCACCACGATATTTACTCGATCGAAGATCTAGCTCAATTAATCTTCGACCTCCATCAAATTAATCCCAAGGCTAAAGTGTCCGTTAAATTAGTTGCAGAAATTGGCATCGGGACGATCGCCGCAGGTGTAGCTAAAGGTAATGCCGATGTCATCCAAATTTCCGGCCACGATGGCGGTACTGGGGCATCTCCATTGAGTTCTATTAAGCACGCCGGACTTCCTTGGGAATTGGGCTTGACAGAAGTACACCGAGTATTGTATGAGAATCAGTTACGCGATCGGGTTATTTTAAGAACCGACGGAGGTTTAAAAACTGGTTGGGATGTAATGATGGCAGCCTTATTAGGTGCAGAACAATACGGTTTCGGATCGATCGCGATGATCGCCGAAGGATGTTGGATGGCGCGGATCTGTCATACAAATAATTGTCCCGCAGGAGTGACAACTCAGCAAGAAAAATTGCGCAAGCGTTTTAAAGGAATGCCCGAACACGTCGTTAACTTCTTCTATTTTATTGCCCAAGAAATACGCAGTTTGCTAGCAAAACTAGGATATCGCAGTTTAAATGAAGTTATCGGACGCAGCGATCTATTAGTTCCCAGAAAAGAAGCTAAATTAACCAAAACCGAAGCATTAAATTTAGATTGCTTGATCGACCTTCCCGACGTAAAATCCGATCGCGCTTGGTTAAACCACGAAGAAGTACACAGTAACGGAGCAGTATTAGACGATCGCTTGCTAGCAGACTTAGCAATCCAAAGAGCAATTAGCGATCGCGGTGTAGTCAAAAAAGACCTCAAAATAATAAACACCGATCGCACTGTTGGAGGAAGAATATCCGGGGCGATCGCTTCTCAATATGGCAACAACGGTTTTGAAGGAGAAATAACCCTTAACTTCAAAGGATCGGCCGGTCAAAGTTTTGGCGCGTTTAACCTCAACGGCATGAAAATGATTCTCGCAGGAGAAGCAAACGATTATGTCGGTAAAGGTATGAATGGAGGAGAGATAATTATTTCACCTGCTAAAGATGCTACTTTCGATCCTTCCGAAAATGCTATTATTGGCAATACTTGCCTCTACGGTGCCACTGGCGGCTATTTATTCGTAAATGGAAGGGCTGGTGAAAGATTTGGAGTTCGTAATTCTAAAGGTCAAGCTGTAGTAGAAGGTACTGGCGATCACTGTTGCGAATATATGACTGGTGGAGTAATCGTCGTATTAGGTACGGTTGGCCGAAATGTTGGTGCTGGGATGACTGGCGGTTTAGGTTATTTCTTAGACGAAGACGGATCTTTTCCCGAGAAAGTAAACCCAGAAATTGTGAAAATTCAACGCATAAGTTCAGAAATTGGCGCAGAACAATTGAAAAACTTGATTTCTACCCATTGCGATCGCACCAACAGCCAAAAAGCTAAGACTATTTTAGATAATTGGGATTCTTATGTCAGTAAATTCTGGCAAGTAGTACCACCATCCGAAGAAAACAGTCTAGAAGTTAATTCTAATGCTGTTGTAGAAGAATCTAAATCTTTAACTCCTGTTAGTAAATAACGTCTGTTTTAAATCCTCTTCTCGTAACTGAGGAGAGGTTTTAACTAAAAGCGATCGTGTTGGTATATTTTCAAGTGATATGAATTGGCAAAATGTTTGCCATACATAAAATAAAAATAATAATAGTTATGTGGCTCACATTACTGGCTTGGGGATTGGTTAAAGTTACAGATATTTAGTTGAGTTACTTGCAAGCTTGATAAATATGTCTACTAAATCGTACAATTCTGCCAATTCAGCAAAGCTTATGAGAAATAGATTTGAAATCAGACATCAACTTGCAGATGCGGCGAAAACTTATAACTGGCAAAAAACTCTTGAGATTCTCAAGAAGCATCCAGATTTAATCAATGCTACTCGCCCTAGAGGAGAATCTTTGTATACACCTCTCCATCAAGCGGCTCACGGAAATGCATCACCAGAAGTCATTCAAAAGATGTTAGAGATGGGAGCATCATTGACAATAAAGAATCTTGACGATGAAAGGCCTGTAGACATTGCGAAGAAAAAAGGATATCAACACCTCATTCAAATTCTAGAGCCAATTCAAGAAAAATCTGAACGGGTCTCGCTACTTTACTTTCCCGATGAAGTTAGAAAAGCAGAGTCTGTTTGTGCTTTGCGTTTTCAGGGGTATGAATACGAGCAATCCATAGGCATTTCAGTTGATGGAACAACAGGTGGAGGTTTGGCAAAGCTGACTAAGCCAATCGTTGAAAAACTAATTCTGCATAGTTCAAATAATGACAATTTTGCTGCCTTTTTTGGTTTGCAACGCTTTTTACACAAGTGGGGAGGTGAATACCTAACCAAATACTCACAAGAGCATATTGCATATGACTTTCTTTTCCTTCACCTTTATTCCTACGATCCTCCAAAGTCCTTTCGTCATGCTGAATATTGCCTCCAATGGCAAGAGGATTTTTTACCTAGAATCGAGAGTATTGCAGCTATTGTCAGGAAAAGCTTTAGACGGCGTGGAAATGGGAAAAAGATTGTGCTCTAGATCGAGTAAATTCTGATTCGCATAAACAATAAATTTCAAGATCGCGATCGCAACTTTAAATGCCAAATACATATTTTCGCCTTTTTGTCAAAACAACTTTTATAGCGTTACTTTCCTTCACAAAAAGAAGTATAAAATACGTTTGAAATTATTTTGAGTATGAATTAAAAATATACGTAAAAAATAGGTTCTAAGAGACGATACTTATCAATATAAAAGGTTTATCTAAAATTAAATATAGTGATCCCTTGGTAGGAATATCTAAATATAGCATTGAAACCCAGTAAATACGTCTTTAAAAAAATTGCTGTTATCAAAGTTAATATAAGCAAGTTCAAACGAATAATAAAGGATATTGAACTTTGACTTATATATAG
>JASJCW010000186.1 GCA_030065265.1 Prochloraceae cyanobacterium | reverse complement strand
TTGGTTTTATTTATTGGATTTGTTGCTATTCAATGTCTTTAGCGAGTCGAAATTTAGAAAAATAATTATCCTATCTCACTTTATCGATTAACAATTCAGAGGTTTTAATGGAGTTACGACACCTACGTTACTTTGTAGCTGTGGCTGAAGAGCTGCATTTTGGCCGTGCAGCAAAAAGACTTCATATTTGCCAGCAACCTCTAAGTCAACAAATTCGCAATCTTGAAAAAGAATTGGAGGTTCAATTATTTAACCGAACTAAGCGTACTGTTCGTTTAACTTCTGCTGGAGCGGTCTTTTTAGAAGAAGCAAGAAAAATTCTCAAACAAACTAAACAAGCTGTAGAATCGGCACAAAATGCTAGTAGAGGTCAAACGGGATTTTTGTCGGTCGGCTTTAATACTTTAGCACTCGCTAGCGTATTACCAAAAATCGTTCCTCAGTTTCGCAATTTATACCCAGATATTAATTTAAGCTTAAACGAATTACAAAACCAAGATTTGCTCGAAGCTCTCTTATCAGATCGAATTGACGTAGCTTTTTTACACCCACCTGTAGAGCATAAGAATATTGCCATCGAAACAATTCACTCTGAAAATTACGCTCTAGTTTTACCAGAAACACACCCTTTACTTACTCCTTATCCCGCGCCAATTTCTCTGCGATCGCTGGCAAAAGAATCTTTTATCTTTCTTCAGAGAAGTTTAGATCCTAAATTTTATGACTTACTGATTCACACTTGTCACGAAGCAGGTTTTAGCCCTCGAATCGTTCAAGAAGCAACCAGTCAACAAACGATCGTTGCTTTAGTGGCTATGCAGATCGGTGTTGCTTTCCTACCAGAATCTCTGAACATTTTAGGGCGATCTGGGGCGATCTACATTAGGGCGATCGAACCAACTCCAGAAGTTAAAATTGCGATCGCCTGGCGTTTAAATGACAAACGTGTCATCTTACAATCTTTTATTAAATTGGTTAAAAAAATTTACTCGCTCTAAATTCTTATTTAACAAGTTTGTGATTGTTAAATGTATCAATTCAGGCTAGTATCTCCGTATTATATCGCTAATCAAAGAAACTTAAACTTGTAAAATGTTAAATATTTTTTTTAAATTCAAAAAATGCTAGACAGATAGGGTTCTCAGCATTTATACTGAGATTAAAGATTAAGATTAATTAATTATGAAGAAGTTAGTTAAAGGCTAAAGGTATATAGTCTCGAAATTACGACATTCGACCGTATCAATTCGATCCAATTACGCAAATACCCTTACTCAGGGTAAACTTAACCTCCCAATCCAAATTAAGTGTTAATAACTAGTATTGAAAACAACATTTCAGCTCATAGCTGCGTTCTAATTTGCGTTTTTGGCAAATTACCTAATTCTGTAAATTAAATAAATACTGAGTATTTATTTAATTGGCCAGTTTTTAAACGTAAAAACTAAATTACTATATTGATTATTTATTGAAGAAAAGATGAAACAAAGAAGATTATTATTAAATAAATTGTTATTATCTACTATTGTTTACGAATCTACTCAAGAACTAAAATTAGAAATGACTCAAATCTCGCCTAAAACAAACTCGAATACTTCTCAACCTAAATTAGAATATTAGTTAATTTCTAGAAAATTTTTAACCAGTTTTAAATAAGTTTTAGTATCCTCTAACATTGGAAAATGTCCCGTTCCAGCTACTTCTTCGTATCCGATCGAATCGTTCAAAGCAGCCGCAGCTTTACCCATTTTAGCTGGAATTATCCGGTCTTTTTCTCCAGTTATCAATAAAGTTGGAACTTGAATTCGAGCAAATTCTTTAGGCATTACTTCGACAGTTTCTTTATTTACAGAACTATAAATAGTTTTTAAAGCTGCTTCATAATCTGCGACGATAAAATCTGATAAAAATATCTTACTTAAAGCAGGAGGAATTGGCCGAGAGAGAAATCGGGCCATAAACAAACGTTCCATGAATGGAACTTTCAAAAACCATTTATAGCGAAACTGAACGACATATTTACCAAATTGATGGAAAATAGCAAAAGCTCTTTTATCGTACTCAAAAATACCGTTGCAATTAACAATCGATTTTTCTACTTTGTCAGGATATAAGTTAGCAAACAATACCCCAATCGAACCTCCCATAGAATGGGAATTGAGGTATATTTTTCGATCTATGTGTAAATTATCCAAGAAGATGGCTAAATCGCGAGCGTATTCTTCAAGTTCGTAACTAAAATCTTGACTAGCTACTCCCTTTAAAGAACGCCCGAACCCTCGCAAATCATACAGCAAACAGTCAAAGCGATCGCTCAGCAATCTAGCAATACTTTGCCAATACTGAGACGAACCTCCCCAACCATGAACGAAAACCATAATCGGTTTGTCGCGATCGCTTTGTTGTTGGCGAATCCATTCATAATAATGTTGTACGCCGCGAACTTCAATCGTACTCATAAGCAGTTTTTAAGCTGATTCTTTTTTTCTGAGAGAAGGATGTAATAGTAAATCTGCAGTCGAGCGTTTTTCGACCATTTCTTTGGTGATCGAGCAACTACCGACATCTTTACGGGATGGTAACTCGTACATTATATCCAGCATTAATTCTTCTACAATACCTCGTAAAGCTCTAGCTCCGGTTTTACGACGATATGCTTCTGCGGCGATCGCTTTAATGGCATCTGGTTTAAATTCGAGTTTGACATTATCCATATTGAATAACTTTTGATACTGCTTGACTAAAGCATTTTTCGGCTCTGTCAAAATAGTTACTAGTGCTTTTTCGTCTAAAGGCTCTAAAGATGCCATAACAGGTATGCGCCCGACAAATTCGGGAATCATCCCAAATTTAACGAGGTCGTCTGGTTCGAGATTTTCTAATAAATCTAAATTTCGTTTGTCTTTCGGGGATATTTCTCCGACTTCGTTGACAAAACCGATTGATTTTTTACCGATACGCCGCTCGACTACTTTATCTAAACCGACAAAAGCTCCACCGCAAATAAACAATATATTTCCAGTATCGATTTGAATGCAATCTTGATAGGGGTGTTTCCGGCCTCCTTGAGGGGGTACGTTGGCTACCGTTCCCTCGAGCATTTTCAAAAGAGCCTGTTGGACTCCTTCTCCAGATACGTCGCGGGTGATCGAGGGATTTTCACTCTTACGAGCGATTTTATCGATCTCGTCGATGTATATTATTCCTTTTTGGGCTTCATCTACATCGAGATCTGCAACTTGCAGGAGTCTCAACAAAATATTTTCGACATCTTCGCCGACATATCCTGCTTCTGTTAATGTAGTTGCATCTGCTACAGCGAAAGGTACGTCAAGGATTTTAGCTAAGGTTTGAGCGAGAAGGGTTTTTCCCGATCCGGTAGGGCCGATTAAAAGTATATTTGACTTTTGTAGTTCTACACCTTCATCAAAAGAGCGATCGCCTTGTTTTGACTGTACCCAACTCAAACGTTTGTAATGATTGTAAACTGCTACTGAGAGAACTTTTTTCGCCTCTTCTTGCCCGATTACGTATTCATCTAAATATTTTTTGAGTTCTCTAGGTTTGGGAATTTGATTTAAAGACAAACGAGCAGGACTGTTTTTGCTTTTTGCCGCTCGTGGCGATACTTCTTCGGTTCTGGATACGGGTTGAGTGACTACGGTTGTTCCGTCAATTAGTTCTTCATCTAAAATTTCGTTACACAGTTCCACGCATTCATCGCAGATGTAAACCCCCGGCCCGGCTATTAATTTGCGTACTTGTTCTTGAGATTTCCCGCAAAAGGAACATTTTAGATGAGAGTCGTATTTATTGGGCATGAGTTTGCCTCTTAATTGATTGACGTTAGTGGAACTGCATCAGTAGATTCTGGTTTTCTCGAAATAACTCGATCTATTAAACCGTATTCTACTGCTTCAGCAGAAGACATATAAAAGTCTCTTTCGGTATCTGTAGAAAGCTCTTCTATTGGTTTGCCTGTATGATCTGCTAATAATTGGTTGAGTTTTTGCTTAATGTAGAGGATTTCTTTGGCTTGGATTTCTATTTCTACTGCTTGACCTTGCGCTCCACCAAGAGGTTGGTGAATCATAATTCGCGAACTTGGTAAAGCCATTCTTTTCCCTTTAGTTCCGCCTGAAAGTAAAAATGCTCCCATCGAGGCAGCTAATCCATAGCAAATAGTAACAACATCGGGGCGAATTTGCTGCATGGTATCGTATATTGCCATACCTGCGTAAACCGATCCCCCTGGGGAATTAATGTATATTTGAATATCTTTTTCTGGATCTTCTGCTTCTAAGAATAGCAATTGAGCTACTACAGAATCTGCAACATTATCGTCGATCGCGGTTCCTAAGAAGACGATTCGCTGTCTTAGCAGTAAAGAGTAGATATCAAAGGCTCTTTCTCCCATTCCCGATTGTTCTACTACCATCGGCACGACGTTGCTGATGCTCGTGGTATTGTTTTGCTCTAAGGATTGGATTTGTGGGACTTTTTTACTATTAATTGGGTGTTTAGGGCTTTGAGATTCAAACATATATTTTTTTCAACCATCAAATAATCGATTGATGTATTTTAACTATTTTTATTTGTATTTTACTTTAGTCTTTTTTTTATCTTTTTGTCCTCCTATTGATATTATGGCGCAACTCTTTGCTCTAGTAAGACTATCAACAACAGTTGTGAGGTTAAAGCAAAGTTTTTCAAAACTTTACTTTTTTATCCCCATTAAATTATTTATCCTTCACTCGATTGAGAATCCTCTGATATTACTTCGGATTCTGTTGTCGTTTCGGTCGCTTCTTTTAAACTTCCCTTCGGTACTAATTCTACATTGGCCTGCTCTTGCAACCAATTAAGAGTTTTTTCTTCGCGTAAATCTTCGGTCACCATTTTTCTGAGGCGATCGACATCTATTTCTTGGTCGGCCAATTGCTCTTTAATTTCGGTCATTTTTGCAGTTATTTCCGCTTCTTCTGCTTCTAAGCTTTCTTTTTTCCCTATCTCGCTTAAAATCAATTTTTGCTTGAGACGGGCGATCGCTTCAGGACGGGATCTTTCTCGCATTTGGGGTAGATTTTCTTGAGTAAATAATTGTCTAAAATCTACTCCCATTTGTTGCATTTGCATTGCTGTTTGAGTCAGCATCGCGTCAACTTCCTCTTTGACCATAGTTTCGGGAATTTCGAGATTATCTCCCAATCTTTCCCCTAACTGTTCGATCAGCGCGCTATGAATGCTCTTTGTGGTATCTTTTTCCGCTTTTTCTTTAAATTGAGATTCTAGGGATTCTCTTAGTTGTTCCATCGTCTCGAATTCACTGACTTCTTGAGCAAAGTCATCGTCGAGTTCAGGTAGTTCTTTTTCTTTAATTTCTTTAAGGGTAATTGTAAAGATTACACCCATTCCGGCTAACTCTTCGTTAGGATAATCTTCTGGAAAAGTCAGGTTAAGATCTTTAGTTTCTTGAACGCCCATTCCAGCAATCCCTTCTACCATTCCGGGAATGAAACGACCTTCTTCTAATTCTACTTCAAAGTCTTGAGCGACGGTATTCGGTATTTCTGCTCCTGCTTCTTTTCCTTCTATCCCTTCGGGATATTTCCCGGCATAGTCTACGACTACCACATCTCCCATCCGAGCGGCTCTGTCTTCTACCGGTACTAGAGTTGCCCTTTCTTTGCGTCTTTGTTCGATAAAATCGTCTACTTGTTCGGGACTGTAAGTTGTTTCTTCAGCCTTGACGCTTAAATTTTTATATTCTTCTCCTATTTCCGCGCTCGGAGGTACGTCAACAGACACAGAAAAACTAATCGGTTCTCCTGGTTTAAACTGCGCTAATAATTCTTCAAAAGACGATCGCAGTTCTTGGTTGCCGAGAACTTGGATCGACTCTTGCTCCATTGCCTCTTCAAGGCTACTTTGAATCACGTTTTCTAACGCTGCCGCTTTGATTCTAGTCGGGCCCAAACGCTGAATCAATATTTTACGTGGTATTTTACCTTTACGAAACCCAGGAAGGTTAGTGGTACGGGACAATTCTCGTACTACGCTCTCGTAGGCTTTTTTGGAGGCTTCAGCGGATATTTCTATTTCTAATCCGATTTGACTGGCAGGAAGCTTTTCCTGGGTTACTTTCATCTTTGTCTTCTCACAAAAGGACTCGTTGCTCCAGGCTGTGGAGTAATTACAAGCCAGGGTTTATAAAATAATATTAGTTTTGATTGCTTGTAAACTTCAGAACTAACAAACTGTTAAGCTTACATCCTTTGAGTCATTTTCAGGCAAGTCAGTTAACAATCGGGAAACATCCTAACTAACTATTACCTGCCGTTATCAATTACCTAAATCGTTCTCTTGAGAACTGTCTTAGATAAATGTTTAGTCTTTAAAGTTTATAGTTTAGCTTTTGCTCTCTTGCAAGGCTGCGCCTTAAAGGCAGTTAGTAGATTGAAGATTACTTTTTCTATAAACCACTTAGTTGATATTTAACTTTTAATCTAAATAAGGGATAATTCTGCTAAAGATTAAATTAAAACTCGAGCGAGTTATCCTGTTTATTTTTATAGGACTCGGAAAAGTATTTTAACATCATCTGCTCGAAATGAGCCTCTCAATTCCAGTTCTTTCCTAAAGAAATGTCTAAAAAAAACAGTTTCCTATTCGGGAAAATTTAAAGAATTGAGTATTTTTATCGCCTTTTAAGGCTCTATTGAGGTAATAAATATAAATTGAGTTATTTTTGAGTTAATGGAGGAAAGTGCTTTGTCAAACCGAGTCAGCGTAGCTATTTTAGGGGCAACAGGGGCAGTAGGAACGGAACTGATCGAACTTTTGGACGAACGCGACTTTCCCCTGAGCGAATTGAAATTATTGGCAAGTCCGCGCTCTGCCGGAAAAACTATCGATTTTCGCGGCGAAACCCTAACAATAGAAGCAGTCTCGGCAGAATCTTTTAAAAATGTAGATCTAGTTTTAGCTTCAGCCGGGGGTTCTACTTCCCAAAAATGGGCAAGAGTAGCAACTGAAGCAGGGGCCGTAGTTATTGATAATTCTAGTGCTTTTCGTATGGATTCAGACGTTCCTTTGGTAGTACCGGAAGTCAATCCTGAAGCAGCAAGCGATCGCCCCAAGGGAATTATTGCTAACCCTAACTGCACCACTATTTTAATGGCAATGGCAGTTTGGCCTTTGCATCGCATCGAGCCAGTTGAAAGAATTGTCGTTTCTACTTATCAATCTGCAAGCGGAGCGGGAGCTAAAGCAATGGCAGAACTGCTCGAGCAAACTAAAGCAATTTTAAACCAAGCAAATCCACCAACAGAATCTTTTCCTTATCCTTTAGCTTTTAATTTATTTCCTCATAACTCCCCTCTCAACGATTTGGGTTATTGTCAAGAGGAAATGAAAATGATTAACGAAACTCGTAAAATATTTGACGAACCAGAATTGCGCTTGAGTGCTACTTGCGTGCGAGTACCAGTTTTGCGGGCCCATTCAGAAGCGATTAACTTAGAGTTTAAATCTCCGATCTCGGTCGATCGCGCCAGAGAAATTTTAACCGCCGCTCCAGGAGTAAAATTAATAGAAGACTGGCAAGCTAATTATTTCCCCATGCCCATCGATGCTAGCGGTCAAGATGATGTTTTAGTTGGGAGAATTCGTCAAGATCTTTCCCATCCTTGCGGTTTAGAATTGTGGCTTTGTGGCGATCAAATTCGCAAAGGAGCGGCACTCAACGCAGTACAAATTGCCGAACTTTTATTGCAAGAAAATCGCCAAAACCTCTCTCAAACAGCGACGACAAGCAAATCAGCAATCTAAACTAAGATCCACAGCAATTTGAAAAATTGGTTGGCGTTAAACCAATTAACCTAAAATCAGTTAAGCGAGAACGATTATTAACTAAATGACTAGCCAGAAAACTAATTTCGGTAAAGTAATCACCGCAATGGTGACTCCATTTAACCCCGATAGAAGCGTTAACTATGCCAAAGCAGAAGAATTAGCAGCCCATCTAATGAATTCTGGGAGCGACGGGATCGTAGTTTGCGGGACAACTGGAGAATCGCCAACTTTAACTTGGGATGAAGAGTATCAATTATTTCAAGTCGTACAGAAAGCAACAGCCTCAAAAGTCAAAATAATTGCCGGTACGGGATCTAATTCGACAAGAGAAGCGATCTCAGCAACTCAAAAAGCTGCTAAGCTAGGTTTAGATGGTTCGCTGCAAGTGGTACCTTATTACAATAAACCACCTCAAGCAGGACTTTACCAGCATTTTCGGTCGATCGCCAAGGCTTGTCCCGATTTACCGATCGTGCTCTACAACGTACCGGGTCGCACCGGGCGCAATCTAGAACCAGAAACAGTTGCCTCCTTGGCAGAAATAGATAACATAGTTGCCATTAAAGAAGCTAGTGGAGATCTAGAAGCAGCTCTTGCAATTCGTCGCCTGACATCAGATTCATTTGCTATATATTCAGGAGAAGATGTTTTAACTTTACCCATGCTTACTGCGGGTGCTGTCGGTGTCGTTAGCGTTGCCAGTCATTTAGTAGGTAAAGAAATTCAAGCAATGATTTCTGCTTACGAATCCGGCGAAAATTCAGTAACAAAAAATATTCAATTAAAACTATATCCTCTATTTAAAGCCTTATTTTGTACTACTAATCCTATCCCTATTAAAGCCGCTTTAAATTTGTTAAATTGGCAAGTAGGCGGTTTAAGATCCCCTCTAAACGATCCTGACGAAGAACTAACAGCAAAGTTAAAGCCAATTTTAGAAGAATTAAATCTAGATTAATTTCAAGTAAAAAAGATCGAAAAGCAGCTCGAGTTAGAATTCAACAATAAGAGTTTAATTGAAATAAAAGCTAGCAAAGCTGTTAGAAAAAAGGATAAGCTTGAAAACAAGCAAAATAATTGTCAAGCGATCGAAAATAAAAAACTATTTTTAAATAAATAAACAATTTAAAAATCATTAAATCTAAATATATAAAAAAAATAAAAATAAACTTTAATCGATGCTTAAAACAAACAAAACCATTAATTGAGGACAAATAATGACAACAAACAACTCAAAGCAGAAGCTAAAAATAATTCCTTTAGGGGGATTGCACGAAATTGGTAAAAATACTTGCATATTTGAGTACGAAGACGAACTAATATTGGTTGACGCGGGGATCGCATTTCCAACCGACGAAATGCACGGGATCAACATCGTACTCCCGGATATGACATATTTACAAGAAAATCGACACAAGATTAAAGGAGCGATCGTCACTCACGGACACGAAGATCATATCGGTGGCTTACCCTATCATCTCAAACAATTCGATATTCCGGTAATATACGGGCCGAAACTAGCGATGCGATTGTTAAAAGATAAATTAGAAGAAGCAGGAGTCGCCGATCGCACCAGTATCAAAACCGTTTCGCCGCGAGAAAAAGTCAAAGTAGGCAAAGCTTTTACAGTAGAATTTATTCGCAATACTCACTCGATTGCCGACAGCTTCACTATCGCAATTCATACTCCTTTAGGGGTAATCATCCATACCGGAGACTTTAAAATCGACCACACCCCAGTAGATGGGGAATTTTTTGACCTGCAAAAACTAGCCGAACATGGTGAAAAAGGCGTATTGTGCTTGCTGAGCGATTCGACAAACGCCGAAGTTCCCGGACACACTCCATCGGAAAGATCGGTATATCCCAATCTCGATCGCGTTTTCAGCCAAGCAGAAGGGAGATTGATGGTAACAACCTTCGCATCTTCAGTACATCGAGTTAATATAGTCCTCGAATTAGCTCAAAAACACGGTCGTAAAGTTGCAGTAGTCGGCAGATCGATGTTAAACGTAATCGCTCACGCGCGCAACTTAGGCTATATTAAATGTCCCGATAGTCTCTTTGAACCACTCAAAGCGATTCGTTCCTTACCAGACGAAAAAATATTGATCCTAACAACGGGATCTCAAGGCGAACCTTTAGCCGCAATGACCCGTATTTCTAAAGGCCAGCACCATCAAATTAAAGTACGTCCCGGAGATACGATCGTCTTTTCAGCTAACCCCATTCCGGGTAACACGATCGCAGTAGTCAATACTATCGATCGCCTGATGATGCTGGGAGCAAAAGTAATCTACGGCCGTCGCGAAGGAATACATGTTTCCGGTCACGGTTCTCGAGAAGATCACAAACTAATGTTAGCCTTAACTAAACCCAAGTTTTTCATGCCAGTTCACGGCGAACATAGAATGCTCGTCAAACACGCTGAAATGGGCCATTCGATGGGGATTCCCAGAGAAAACATTGTCGTTACCGATAATGGGGATATCGTTGAATTAACCGAGAGTAGCATCAGTATCGTCGGCCAAGTAGAATCGGGAATAGAATTAGTCGATCGCGCCGGAGTGGTTCACAATAAAGTCATGAAAGAACGGCAAAAGCTAGCCGAAGATGGGGTAGTTACCGTTGCTGCAGCTTTAGACTGGAAAGGGAAAATAATCGCTCAACCAGAAATACACTTGCGAGGAGTAGTAACGGCGATCGAAAAAAGTTTACTGCAACAATTAATCGTTCGCACGATCGATAATACAATCGCAGAACGTTGGAAAGAATTTAGCAATAATAGTTCTAACGGTTCTCAAGATCGAGTTGATTGGAAAGGGATTAGAAGCGCGATCGAAAGCAGTTTGCAACGTTTAGCAAGACGAGAGTTGCAAAGTAAACCTTTAGTAGTATTCTTATTACAAATTCCCGAACAACCACCACAAACAAATAGAACTTATCGTCGCAGACGTTCGACAAGTAGAGGGACTCAAGTAGCAGATCGGGTTTGATTGAGTAGCAAGTAGCAACGGGAGCATGGCAAGCATGGGAAGCAGGGGGGAGAGAATACATAACTTATTCTCAAAATCTGAAATC
Organism: Prochloraceae cyanobacterium; assembly: GCA_030065265.1. GTDB lineage: Bacteria > Cyanobacteriota > Cyanobacteriia > Cyanobacteriales > JASJDA01 > JASJDA01. The sequence goes on along the minus strand of JASJCW010000186.1, from coordinate 1,187 downwards.
GATCGATTAATTCTAAACTTAAACCCCCACTAACTACTCACTAATTGCTACTTGCTACTTGGAGCAAAGCGACATGACTATTTATTTTTACAGTACCAGAGACGCTTACGGTTGTTTTTCTAATTTTTCCAGACATGGATTTGAATTAGATAATTATTGGTGGATGACGAGCGAACATTATTTTCAAGCTCAAAAATTCGCGACAACCGATGCGATCTGGTATACAAAAATTCGAGGAGTTAAAAGTCCAAAAGAAGCAGCCAAAATGGGGCGATCGCGCTCCCATCCTCTCCGTCAAGATTGGGAAGAAATTAAAGACGAAATCATGAAAAAAGCTGTCTTAAAAAAATTTCAAACCCACCCAGATATTAGAGAAATTTTATTAGCCACAGGAGATCGATTAATTGTAGAAAATTCGCCAAGTGATTATTATTGGGGCTGCGGTAAAGATGGTAGGGGAGATAACAAACTCGGTAAAATTTTAATGGAAGTTCGCAACATTCTCACTCGAGCAAAAACAGTCAAGATTGAGTAAGATAAGTAACGATATAACTTTTAAATTGCTTTTGAAATTTAAAATTCTACAAAAATATTATTCGGTGGGGGTTGCGATCGTCTTCCCCTTCTTGATTTAAGCGCAGCGAGATAAAATTTATGACACTAGCAAAAGACTCAAAATTCTTGAGCGAAGACGAAGCCTTAACCTTAATCGATTCAGTAATTAAACAATCTGAAGCTGAAGGAGTTTTTGTCAATCTTAAAAGTAACGAATCTGCTTTAACTCGCTTTAGCGAGAATCAAATTAGCCAGAATATTAGCAAAAATCGTTTTGAACTTAAAATTACCAGTTATTTTGGTAAGAGTAGTGCGACGGCTTCGACTACAGAATTAGATCCAGAAGCAATTACCGATACAATCAAAAGAGCTGAAGATCTCGCAAAATTTGCCCCAGAAGATCCCGAATGGGTAGGTTTATTGCCACCACAAACCTACGAAGATCGCAAAGCAGCATTCGATCGCCCTAGTGCTAATTTATCTCCCTTAAGCAAAGGAGAAATAATTGAAAAAGTTTGTAATTTATGTCACGATCGCCAAGTTGAAGGATCGGGAACTCTCAGCACTAATGCCGGAATAGAGGCGATCGGAAACTCTTTAGGACTTTCAGCCACAGCTCGGCAAACAGAGGT
>JASJCW010000185.1 GCA_030065265.1 Prochloraceae cyanobacterium | reverse complement strand
TCTGGTGTTTGTAAAAAAGCCCATCCAATTGTTGCTAGTCCTGGATCTATACCTAGCCAGATTGGAAATTCACTCATGCTTTCTGAGCGGAAGAATGGAAACCGCGATGTAAGAACTTGCTACAGAAATTCGATACGGCCGGTTTTAACCGCCGTAAAAAATCTTGTTTAAAATCGATAAACGTAACCATCTTTGGGCTGTAAAGAAAATCAATATTTCTGATTATTTTTTTTTAATATTTAGTATTTTCCTATAATTTAAATCATTTGTAAATTATGCTAATATTCATTGTTAATTATATTTACATTACAACTAATTTTTTCTAATTGATGAGAGATGAAAATTTCTCGAGCTACTTTGATAAATCTTTTAAAGAGGAGCAAGAGAAGTAGGAATAAAAAGTTTGCTAAATACTCAATCAGCAATCAATAGCTTAATATGGAATATTACGATTCAGCTTCTGTAAAGCTACGCCACCAATTAAACCTAATTTACTCTGAATTAACAACAGAACAACAAAGAATTATCCAGCTATTTTCTGTTGTTTACGAACCGATTAACAGAAGCCGATTTTTAAATTGTCTTAATCAAACAGGTATAAAGCAAGAAAATGGTAAAACTTTTAATAGCAAAATTTTAAAAATCGAGATTGAAAATTTACTAAAAAATAATTTAATAATTGAAGAGAAACAACTGCTCAGATGTCATCCCTTAATGGCTGAAATTGCGACCCGTGATGCAATAAAAGCTGGGGTATGGGAGCAAATGGTTGAAACCATCGAAAAAAACGTACCTATTTCTAGTTATTATAATTCGAGAGAATTTAGAGATCGACTTCAACTTTGGCGAGAAGTACGTATTGGTATTTATCGCCAAGACTTGAAATTCATCGAGCAACAATTGGAATCCTACAAAGAATATACATACAATCGGCGACAAATTTCTTTAGGTGAAATTCTCTTTGAAGTCTTAAATAATCCCTTCGATCCGAATTTCTTTCGGCAGCTTCCCAAAAAGTTGTATGAATTAGGATTAAGAGTCATACTGTCTAATTCAGCAATGTATCTCTTTGATGGAGAAGCACAATTCAATTTACTCTCTCAAAAATTTACCCATTCTCAAGAATCTTGCTCGGATGATTTGAAGTTACTCTTAATCGAACAATATATTCTTAGGGATGATATTGAAGCAGCTAAATATTGTCTCGAAAAGATTGGGGAAAAACAACAGAAATCAAGTCAACATTTGCGAGGTTGGTTAGCTTTTTTAGAAGGAAATCACCAAGAAGCAATCGAGAATTATGCGGTTGCTTTGAAAACTTTTAGAAAAGCTACAGGGAAACGGAAAGTTTTTTTTGATAGTATTGCTGGAATATTTTTTATCTTAGCATTATTGAAAAATGGTTCTCCTGAAAAACTCAAACAAGCTGAAGATTATGCGAGCATCATAGCTGGTAATACTGAGCATCAATTTGGCGATATATATACTTGGCTGAAGAAACTGGTGCAAATTCAGCGGGGTGATTTGTCGCAAAAAGATTGGATAAAAAATGCCTACATTACACCCAATCAAGAACATCACAGCATCGAAACTTTTTTTTGTGCTTTGTGCCTTTATTGGATAGATCCCAGACAAGCAAAAAAAACTTTACCATCACTTTTAAAACCTTTAGCTGAACAAGCAGAAGCTATTGGTTACTACTGGTTGGCTGGTGAAGCAGCAGAACTGTTGTTTCGACTGAAAATGAGGAATGACTCGAAATTACTTGAAGCAGTTTACTCAAAAAGCGAAACATTCTCTTTAATAGACTTAGTTAAGCCCCAACAAGCTTGGGAAATATCTTTAAAAGCTTTGGCTAATTTGCAATCAAATGGAGGCTCTCAAAGCGTAATATCAGTACAAAAACGCTTAGTTTGGCTAATTAGTTATTATTCAAATAGTTTTAATCTCGAACCGCGCGAACAAAAAATTACCGCTCAAGGAGTGTGGAGTAAAGGTCGTCCGATCGCCTTAAAACGTCTGAGTAAAAATCCAGGACAATTTGATTATTTGACAGCTCAAGATTTGAAAATTTGCGCTCAAATTGAAACTCAATACTATGGTTATTATGAAAATTTAGAATATAGCTTTAACCAACAAGCAATATTACTTCTAGTGGGACATCCCTTAGTCTTTTGGGCGGATTCACCTCAAACCCGTGTCGAAATAGTTAAAGGAGAACCGGAATTAATTGTTAAAAAAGCGAGTAAAGACCGATTAACTTTAGAGTTTTTCCCAAAAATCCCCAAAAATAAGAATTCATTTGTGATTGTTAAAGAAACCCCCACTAAACTCAAAGTAATTGAAATTACCCCAGAACACGAGAGAATTGCGACTATCTTGGGGAAAAATAACCGTTTAAATGTTCCTGCTGCAGCATCGGAGCAGGTTTTAGCAGCTATTAATGGGATTGCGCGTATAGTTACAGTCCATTCAGACATTGGTGTTGGAAACGTAGAAAGTGCTGTCGAAGTACCACCAAATTCTCAACCTCATTTACACTTATTACCTGCAGGAGAGGGATTAAAAGCAGCATTATTATGTCGTCCTTTTGGAGAAGCAGGTTCTTATTATCGACCTGGCAAAGGAGGCACAACCTTAATTACCGAAATTGAGGGTCAACGGATTCAAACCCATCGCGAGATGGACAAAGAAGAACAATTAGCTAATGCAATTATCAAAGCTTGCCCGACTCTAACTCGTTACTGTGAGGAAGATGGAGAATGGTTGATAACAGAAATAGAAGATTGTTTGGAGTTATTACTTGAACTGCAAAATTTAGGCGAGGAAATAATAATTGAATGGCCTGAAGGGGAAAAACTTCAAGTAACTCACCAAGCTGATACAAGTAATTTCAAAATGCAGATCGGACGGCAGCAAGATTGGTTTGCAGCAACTGGTGAGTTAAAAATAGATGAAAATCTAGTATTGGATATGGAAAACCTCCTGATGCTGTTGGAACAAACCCCCTCTCGCTTTATTCCTCTCGGCAATGGGGAATTTCTTGCTCTTACCAAAGCCTTTCGGCAACGTCTTGACGAATTACGAATTTTGTCCGAAAAACAAGGCAAAGGTCTGCGATTTCATTCACTTGCTGCTTTGTCTTTACAAGAGACCCTTGAATCTGTCGGGATGCTGGAAGCAGATAAACATTGGCAGGAGCAAGTTCGCCAGCTTAAAGAGATCAAAGATTGGCAACCCGTGCTACCTTCTACCCTCCAAGCCTCACTTCGCGATTATCAACTGGATGGATTTGCTTGGTTGGCACGTCTAGCTCGTTGGGGGGTGGGGGCCTGTTTAGCAGATCAGATGGGACTGGGTAAAACCATACAGGCGATCGCAGCAATTTTAACCCGTGCCTCAGTTGGGCCCGCCCTAATTGTTGCTCCAACCTCAGTGTGCATAAATTGGATTAGTGAAACACAAAAGTTTGCTCCCACTCTCAATCCCTTGCAGTTTAGTAGTGCTAATCGCCAGAAACTTTTAGACGAACTACAACCTTTCGATATGCTTGTTTGCAGTTATGGATTGCTCCAACAGGAAGAAGTAGCTCAAATGCTAGCGCAGATTGAATGGCAAATGATCGTTCTTGATGAAGCTCAGGCGATCAAAAATATTAATACCAAACGCTCTCGGGCAGCGATGAAATTACAGGCTCAATTCAAATTAATCACTACAGGTACTCCGATTGAAAATCATTTAGGAGAATTATGGAATCTATTTCGCTTTATCAATCCGGGATTGCTGGGGTCTTTGGAACAGTTTAACCAACGCTTTGCCATTCCGATTGAAAAGAATCAAGATAAACAGGTACGCAAACAACTTAAAAAACTGATTCAACCTTTTCTGCTGCGCCGCACTAAAACCCAAGTTCTTGAAGAATTACCAACTCGTACAGAAATTACGCTTCATGTCGAACTTTCTGAGCCTGAAATAGCTTTTTATGAAGCTCTACGCCGCGAGGCCCTCGCTAAATTATCCGACAGCGATGCTCCTGCTGGGACTAAACATCTCCAGGTTTTAGCCGAAATTATGAAACTACGGCGCGCTTGTTGTCATTCACGTTTGGTCATGCCAGATAGCCAGCTTCCTTCTGCCAAACTCTCACTGTTTGCTGAAGTATTGGACGAATTAATCGAAAATGGTCACAAGGCTTTAGTTTTCAGTCAGTTTGTCGATCATTTACATATTCTGCGTAATTATCTAGATCGACAAGAGATTGCTTATCAATATCTTGATGGTAGTACCCCAGCTAAACAACGAAAATCAAGAATAGATAACTTTCAAGGTGGTTCTGGAGATGTATTTTTGATCTCTCTTAAGGCTGGAGGTACTGGACTTAATTTGACGGCTGCCGATTATGTTATCCATATGGATCCTTGGTGGAATCCTGCCGTCGAAGATCAAGCCAGCGATCGGGCCCATCGTATTGGTCAACAACGTCCCGTAACTATTTATCGCCTGGTAACTAAGGACACTATTGAAGAAAAGATTGTTGCCCTTCATCGCCATAAACGAGATTTGGCTGATAGTCTCCTCGAAGGCAGTGAAATTAGTGCCAAGATGTCTACTGATGAATTATTACAGTTGATAACCAATAGTTGAAGCCAATAATAATATTTACAAGCTCGGAGAAAACAGCTTGAAAATAGCCAGTCAAATCCAGTTATTGCTGCTAAAAACTTTTTATAAATGTTGAATTTTTTGAAATTAAGACTGAATTGAAAAAAATTCTTTTAATTGGGGAAAAATCGCGCTTTCGGGCTGAGGTCAGGAAATACAGAACAAATGTATTTTAAAAGATGGGTTTCTGTCATGAAAAATCTTGAGATCTCGTTAAAACTCTAAAGTATGCTAAAAATAGCTAGAACTAACCCGATATTTGGTTAATGTCTGCTAAAGATAAGTTTCACGATGCTGTTAAACACGCTTTAGAGAAGGAAGGATGGAAAATCACCCACGATCCTCTAAGAATTAAGTTTGGTGAAGAAGATAAAATTCAAATCGATCTGGGTGCTGAAAAAGTTTTAGGAGCAGAAAAAGAAGGTCAAAAAATTGCGGTAGAAATTAAAAGTTTTTTAAGCGATTCGGCGGTTTTTGATTTTCATTTAGCACTAGGACAGTTTTTAAATTATCGTTTAGTTTTAGAAGCAACCGAGCCAGAGAGAATACTTTTTCTAGCAATACCAATTTATGCTTACCAATCGTTTTTTTATCGCGATTTACCCCAAGCTGCCATTAAAAAATACCAAATCAATTTAATTATTTACGATCCGATTAATGAGGTAAACGTACAATGGATAAAGTAACTGCTTATCGTCAATATATTCAAGATTTTTTAACCGAACAGACTAAAGGCAAAGTTATCGGCGGAGATATCGAAACCGAAATTATTTTCGATCTAGAACGAGATCGGTTTTTATTAATCGATCTGGGCTGGAAGGAACATCAACGTATTTATAATTGTGTGATTCATTTAGAAATTAGAGATAATAAAATTTGGATTCAGCGCAATCAAACTGATCGACCTATTGCTGATGTCTTAATCTCTATGGGTGTGGCATCTGAAGATATTATTTTAGGTTTACAGCCTCCGTATATTCGTGAATATACAGGTTTGGGTGTGGCTTAATTTAGCAAAGAGCTAAAAGAAAAACGGAGAAGATTATTGCCTAGCTTGAAAAGAGTAACGGAGAAGATTGATGCAGTTAGTAGAAAGACACATTAGTACAAACCATAGTACGGCAGTTGAGGATGGTAACTGCTGGCCATTTGCTTGTAATTATCCGGTTTGGCTTCACGTTCGGGTCGGGGGTTACAGGATAAACTAAAAAGCTTTTATCAGGACTTCGATCTTTATTAGAAAAATCTATTTTAACTCGCGACTTATTTGCACGATATTTTTACTATAGATACGTAAAAATACCTTTATTGAGCCTCAATAAAACAAGTTTTAACAAACTTGTATTGTGAGTAGATTTGGAAGTAGTTTTATATCTCTTGTTAATCCCAGATCAAACTACTCATTTAACGATGAATACCTGGAACATACCCAGTTTTTTTGGGGGAGAGCGGGAATTTTTTAGGCGACGAGGCAGGGGACAGTCAAACCCAGTCATCTAATCCCCATTTTTTCCCGAAATGACCGTGAATTTTACCGGAATTACCTGGAATTTTTTTAAGCATCAATTTACTCCTATCTAAAGACTCACAAGAGTTTTCGCGGTTCGACAATGGAATTCTCTCATGATAAGAGTGATCGCTCTTGATAATTAGCCAAAAACCCCAGATTTTCCCTAAATTGAGGGCTAATTTTTTTTAAGAGCGGCAGGATTTTCGGGCTGACTAGCCTCTTTACGATTGTACCCGAGCTTTTCGAGTATAAAACCCCAGTTAGAGAAGGAAAAAACCTTTATTACAAGCTTTTTTTCGTAAGAACTTAAAGAATTAGTTGAATTTTTATCTAGATAGGAGAAGCTTCACCCAAAGTAACCAGATTTTTTTGGGGATCGAGATGAGTAAAATAAATTTTCTTCAGGCATAAACCCACTATTATTTCATTAAAAATAGGGGTTCCTGTTCTGAACGAACACTCGTCATTTAGGACGCGGTTTTATAGCTCCCTCAAACTTCCCTCATTTGGATAAAGATGCCCCTCATGTACCGTCAAGCGCGTCATGAGCGGATTCGTATTCACTATCAAAAATACCCATTGATGCGGTCAACAAGCCTAAAATTCCCATTCGTACATCAGGAGCAGCCAACATCAACATATCGCAAAACAATTCCCAACCATTTTTTCGGATATCTTCGAGCGAATCTCGAATAACTTCGATCGGATCTAGCTCCAAAAACTCCCGTAAAAATTGATTATCGATCCGATCGGGATTAATCATCCCGTTGTCTTGAATAGAATTGTAAAGAGCAAGGAATATTTTTTTAAAGGTAGACCAGGTTAAAGTTTGCCCGTCAAAGAGCTTGCTAATCCAGCTTTGAGAGGAATTCAATCCATTGGCTAGAGCTTTCTGGGTAAGTTTTTTTCCAGCGCGAAGCGTTTGATGCGCGATCTGGAACATTTTCCACTTATCGGCTTGTCGTCGAGTGGCAGCTTCAGGGCATAATTCCTCAACGTTTCGATTTTCAACTTCACAACCGAACCTAGCTAGAAAATCGAGATTTAAGTTAGTGCCGATCGCGTAATAGGTAAATTGGATCTCTGGGTGTCGGTGCGCTCTAAATCTTCCGGTTAGTTGGGTAAATTCTGCCTCGATTAAACTTTGATAGTATTTTTCAAATCCGTCGTGCGTATTAAATAAAGTAAAATACTCATCTTTAATTGCGCCGACATGGGGCTGGGGAGATCCAAAAGTGGCGATCGTTTGTTTACCGGCAAATTTATTAGTACCGCGAGAGTCATTCCACCAATAACCATCAAGCCACTTGACCGCTACTGCATATCGTTTCAATCCTAAAATTGCTGCGTTGGGGTCTAATTTTCTAAGATATTGGGCAAATTTTTCGCAACGGGCTAGTGCCGATTCGCTCCACCGGCCAGATCCTAAACCTTGCGACTCAATATTAATTACTTTGAGATTTGTTAGTGGGGGTGCTTCTTCTTCGATCTCTATAATTTCTTTGGGATCGCAATCTAAAATTCTGGCTAATTTATTTTTGTTGCCAGTCGCGTCTAAGAGGACGACAAACGCCATTGAATTTAAGATTTGAGTTGCTCGCTCGTCGGTTCGGGTTATCACTAGCCGTTTGGCATTTTTGTTAAACCTTAAAGTACCGCGTTCTCCTTTAAGAATTCTCAATAGCGGCAATAACCAATTAGCGTGTAAGTTTTCAAGGTTCTCTAGGGTTTGTCTCCAAGCTTCAGCCCTGGCGTATTGATTAGCATGATAACCTGCGCGTTTTAACTTTTTGGGTAATTGTTTGAGATCGACTTGGTTATCTGCGGAGATAATTACATCGCTAACTTTAATTGAGTGATTAGCTAGAGAATCGATTATATCTTCTAAATTGAATGGGGATCGCTGTAATAATTCGAGTAATTCTTGATGCTCTAAACCGAAGCAATTGCCCATTTTTTCGGGGCAATTGCCTCTTAATAATTCGCGAATAATGTTAAGTTTAGGTTGCAGAATATTAAATAACTCAGGAGATTTACTTGCCAAATCCATCATGACTTTATCGAAATCTTTGAGAGTTACTTCTAAAGTTTTAATCCCCCTAATGGTGTTACTAGCTTCTTCGACAAAACAGATATCTTCAGAGTAGTCGTAAGTTTTATTATTTTCTGAAGTATCTTGTAAATTAGGATTGGGTAAAGAGTGGATATCTGCTCTAATTTCTCGTTGAGCTAATGTTTGCCTTCTCTCGAATCTATAACCATAACCGTCGCCACGACTGCCAGCACAAAGAGAAACTTCTTTTCCTTCAGGGGTAGTAGTTCTTATTTGGTTAAACTTACACTGACCGCAGATGGGATTAGGTGCTAAAGAGCCGTCATCATTTTCAAAATTATCGTGCCATTTCTCTTTAGTTGTTCTAAATAAATCGGCTAAATGACAGTTGCTAGGTATTACGGCTTGCTCTTTTTGTTGTTTATTTTTAGCGACACAAAGTAAACCGTAAAAACTATAATAAAGTCCGTCATGTCTTGGATTTAGGTCGGTTTTATTTTCTTTGACTGTTTCAGTAGATACGTTACGATGATTTGGATCTAAATACCAAATTTTACTATTTTGCTTTGGTTCTGGTCTTAATCTCCCAGCATCGTAAGATTTACCTAATCCCATTAAGGAACGATCTAAAACTCTGCGCCAGCCTAACCGTTTTAGTTCGGTTAATAATTGTAAGCGATCTCCTTTTTTAAATTTAATTCTCGGCGGTTTTAGATCTCGATAAAGTGAGAGAGTAGGTAAGGGATTACCTGCTAGATATTCTATCGTTTCCGGTATCTTTACCTCAACATTTTCAAAATTTTTGGTTTGAAACCCTTTAAAGCATTTTGAAAGTCCAAACAACTTGGCTTTTAACCAGGTTATAAATTCTTCATTTGCGCACCGCGAAGCGGACGGATTCGAGATCGCCTCTTCTATTAATTCTTGTTCTTTTTCCCATTCGAGATAAGCTTGATATTCTGCCTCGTTGGGTTCGTCTTGAGCGAAATTATTAAATTTTTCTAGAGTTTTGGGAAATTCAAAGCCGCCAAGTTTGGCAAAATACACGAGAGTGGCGATCGTTATTCCGCTACCTCGGAAGCTGCGCCATTTAATTTCGCACTCCCCAGGTTGATATTTACCCCCCTGACTGCTCCATACGTCCCATTCAGAGAGCAGATCGTCCCCAATCGACTCTAAAGCCATTCCGACCTTTAACCAGTCGTCATAAGGCAAATTAGGGTCGATGTACTCGAGAAGCTTGGAAGCTAATTCACGTTCGTTAGTAAGTTCAAAATCGTTTAATTTCGAGACGTAGCGATTACTTATAGGTGGCGAATTACGTTCAACCGGTCTAATTCGGTATTGGTAAATGCCGATTGCTTCTAAGCTTTCAACTTCTGCGGGATCTGCCCAATCTAAACGCTGGTATGGATTGCCGTTGGGGTGGATTGTCGGAGCTAAAACGGTAAATCTACCGCTAGATAAGGCTTCTCCTACGTGCGGGCCGTTTTCGGAGGTGGCAAAGTTGGTAAATCTTGGTTTTTCTTGCGGCTTAACTGCGATTCGATAACCGCCAGATCCCGTCCGTTCAACCCACGTCGGTTGACCTACGCTATCTAAGATTTTTTCAACTTCGCGATCGCAAGCGAATTGCGAATCGTAATTCTTGCGATCTATATCGAGCCAATCTATTCCAGCATGACCGCCAAGCGTACCTACGCCGGTGTTGGGATTGGCAAACCATTTTCTTAATTGCTCGTCAGTTGGTAGTTTATCTTGAAAATCCTTGTGTTTGACCGTAAAGACTTTTTGCTCGTCTCTAGATAAGTAGCTCGGATTTTTGCCGGTAAAACGAGGTATGGGATGTAAATTTTTGTCAAGCGGACAAAATTTAAACCCTTCTTTAGTTTTGGCGACTAGATGACACCAATCTTGGCGTGAGTCTTGTTTTGGAGCGACTGGAAGCGGTGGCAGCCCTAGCTTTAGCAGTATCGCGATCGTCTCGTTAATTTTCGCGTTGGCGGAGTAATCGAAATTTACCATTACCCTACCTCCTTGTTGTGGCGCATTTCGGAGGTTTTAGGCTTTTCTATCCATTTGATAAATTCATTACATTCCAAGCTTTGTCGATTCAATTTAGAGTCGATCGAATCGATTGTTTTTCGTTTTCTAAGTGAGCTTAGTCCTTTGTTTACCCATTCTTTGATTTTTTCTTGGGTAAATTTTCTTTTTATTTGCGAATCTTGATGACCGAAAAATAAATTATCATGAAGTTCGCAGCAGCATTCCTTGAAAAAGTCTTTTTGTGCCAAGATAAATATATTACTGGCTTTTCGCCAGCTTTTTCTAAGTTTAATTGCTGCTATTTTATAGCAGCTTATTCAATACTATAAGCTTTAAGCAATAATAGTATCAAATTGCGTAAGTTGTTACAAATCGAGAAAAATTTTGGATATATCTCAGGCTTTCGATAAAACTCTGAAAGATTTTAATTTGACTGCTAGAGAAGTAGCCGAAAAAGCTGGAATTAGGGAAGGGGTGATTAGTAAATTCAGGAATTCTCGGCAAACAGTTCAAACTGATACTCTTGATAAGCTTTTAAATGCATTAAATAATGAAGCTAAAATTTACTTTTGTAGTTTACTGGTAGAAAAAAAAATCGATCTCGATCTAATTATCGCAGAGATGGATAACGTTACACTTTCCAAACTCTTGTTGATTGCTTCAGAGAGAATTAACCCTAAAGAAAACCCTAAAGAAGAGAATTCATCCGACAATAAGATAACTGAGTCTGACGATAAAAAAGATAAGAACGAAGTGTTTGCAACTGAATTCAAATAATGATTTGTATTTACAGCCAGGATGGGCAGGAGAAAGCCCACCTCCTTTTAGGGGTGGGATGAATCCTACACGGCACATTTATGTGCCGTCATGTTTTGCCTTGAGCTTCGATATAACGAATAATCGTTTCGCTCGAAGGCAGAACTCACGTTAGTCAATAATCGGGCTAAAAATTATTTGAAATCATCGTAGTAGTCGCCATGTCGCAAACAATAATACATAGCGATTCGGATTCGCTTGTTTATTTCCGTGTAGGTGTTACGTCGCCAGATATACTACTATCAAGGTTGATAGCTCTATAATTCCAATTGAGATTGTTTTTGCTGTTGCAAGGGCCGTGGTATTTCTTGTTCTATTTCAAGAGATCTCTGGTTGTCTAGATATTTTTCAACACTTGTCGCGGCTTTTTTAGCTAATTGGCGATTGGCAACATCTTGAGAGAAAAGAACAACTTGTTCTTCTTTGACAATTAAGACGGGTAAATTTTTGGTGGTATTGATAAAGATTAATCGATCCTGCTGGCTATTCCAGAGGATTTGCCAAAGGCAACTTTCATTTTGAAGAGATTTATTTTCTTCATCGATATTTTCCCAAGGTAAATCCCTTGCAGACATGGTTCTAGCAAGACTTATCGCCTCGTCAATATCAGTTTGGGATAATCCAGTTTTTATCTGCTGGTTGTTTTTATCGGTAGAAGATTTGTGTGTTCGATCGTCCTGAATATTGGGTTTAATATCGGGTAGGGTTGATATTTTGCTATTTATTGCCGGAGCTACTAAAAGTTCTAAACTAGAGCGATCGATTCCAGTTAAATACTCCAGTCCATAAATTTTGAGGATCTCTAATAGTAATTTTCGCGACTTAGTTTTCTT
>JASJCW010000184.1 GCA_030065265.1 Prochloraceae cyanobacterium | reverse complement strand
ACGGGCCCGCAGCTATTTTAAATGCTTCTCAGCAATTAGAAGCTTACGATGAAGAATTAGAAATCGAAACTTGCCACAAAATTGGTATTTATACTCATCAAGCAGTGGCAGATAGCCGTTGCGATCGAGATCTTGCTCCCGAAAAGATGATACAACAAACCGAGCAAGCAGTATCTCAACTAATTAAGGATAATAAATTTGTTATTACTCTCGGGGGAGAACACGGTATAACTGCGGGAGTGGTAAAAGCTTATCGCAAAGCCTATTTAGAACCTTTTACCGTCGTTCAAATTGACGCGCACGGAGATTTGCGTCAGGAATATCTCGGTTCGATCTACAATCATGCTTGTGTAATGCGGCGAATTTTAGATCTGAATTTACCAACTTTACCAGTCGGGATTCGCAGTATTTGCCTTGAAGAGGCTCAATTAATTAAAGAAAAACATATTCCGGTAATCTGGGCCAAGGATATAGCAACCAATCCTAATTGGATCGAAACTGCGATCGCCGCTATTAAGACAACCAAAGTTTTTATCACTATCGATCTCGACGGTATCGATCCTAGTTCTCTTGCTGGGGTAGGAACTCCCGAACCTGGAGGCTTATCGTGGTATGCTTTACTAAAATTTTTAAGAACAATTTTTCAAAGATACGAAGTAATTGGTTGTGATGTAATGGAATTAGCCCCGCTAAAAGATTCAGTTGTTTCTGAATACACTGCCGCTAAACTGGTATATAAATTAATTGGCTATCACTCAACTACTACGACTTAACCTAGTTAAAATATGGGGCTTTTTAACCTTAGTTTCAAGGCAATAATTACGAATTAGTTATGGTAACAGACAAAAATAATTCAACTGCTAAGGATTATGCGCCAGATTTTGAACTACCTGGCATTGACGGGCAAGTTCATCATCTAACTCGCTATCTTGAGAATTTTAATGCGATCGTAATTGTTTTTATGAACAATGAATGTCCTTACGTTAAGATGTACCTCGATCGCCTCAAACAAATCCAAACTGAATTTGCTGCAAACGGTTTCACCATAATTGGCATTAATGCTACCGATATCGAAACAACATCAGAAGATATTTTAAAATTAATGGGCGATTATGCCTTCGAGCAGAATCTTAATTTTCCTTACATTCGCGATAGCAATCAAGATGTCGCTCGCTGTTTTGGCGTGACTTCAACCCCTGAAGTTTTTCTTATTGACAAATCTGGGAAAATATGTTATTCAGGTGCAATAGATGATGCGCCAGAAGCACCAGAGGCAGCAAAAAAAACCTATTTGCGGGACAGTATTGCAGCCGTACTGGAAAACAATGAAGTGATAATCAAAAAAACTAACCCAATTGGTTGCGAAATAAAGTGGCGCAATTGAAAAGCGATCGAGCAATTGAAGAACACAATAACCAATATGATATTTCTCAACTAAAATTTTATTGAAGTGCGACCAGTAACTTCAGACTGTCTTTCAAATTGCTCGGGAAGCTCAATAAGAATATGGGACAGAAAGCTGTTATGTTAGGTGGGAGCAGTCAAACAAAAAAATAAACAAATTTCTAAAAATGACTTACCACCGGGTGTTACTAAAGCTGAGCGGCGAAGCCCTTATGGGCGATCTGGGCTATGGCATCGATCCGCAAATAGTCGCCGAAATCGCCGAACAAATCGCAGAAGTTGTCCAAAGTGGCGTACAATTAGTAGTTGTCGTTGGTGGTGGCAATATTTTTCGTGGAGTGAAAGCAGCTTCAAAAGGCATGGATCGAGCAACAGCCGATTATATTGGTATGATTGCTACGGTAATGAACGCTCTGACTTTACAGGATGCTCTAGAAAGAATGGAAGTTCCGACCAGAGTTCAGACCGCGATCGCGATGCAAGAAGTGGCCGAACCCTATATCCGCCGTCGTGCTATTCGTCATTTAGAAAAAGGTCGGGTGGTTATTTTCGGTGCTGGTTCGGGAAATCCATTTTTTACTACCGATACGACAGCAGCCCTAAGAGCGGCTGAAATAGATGCTGAGGTTATATTTAAAGCTACTAAAGTAGATGGAGTTTACGACTCCGATCCAAAAATAAATCCCCATGCGAAACGCTATCAAACTTTGACTTACGGCCACGTATTAACTCACGATTTGCGAGTGATGGATTCTACGGCGATCGCTTTATGTAAAGAAAATAATATACCAATAGTAGTATTTAATATCTCAGTTCGGGGTAATATAATCCGAGCAATCAAAGGAGATCCTGTCGGAACGACAGTAGGAGGTATGTGTGAAGTTAGATGAAGTAGAACAAAATATGCAGAAGACCATCGAGTCTACTCAAAGGTCTTTTAATACGATTCGCACCGGACGTGCTAACCCCAGCTTGCTCGATCGCATCTCAGTAGAGTATTACGGAACGGAAACCCCTTTAAAGGCCTTAGCCAATATTAGCACTCCAGATTCGAGCACGATTACAATTCAGCCATACGATAAAGGAAGTTTGGCTCAAATCGAAAAAGCTATTTCGATGTCAGATATTGGTTTAGTTCCCAATAACGATGGTAGTGCAATCCGCTTGAACGTTCCGCCTTTAACCAGCGAACGTCGTCAAGATCTAGTTAAATTAGCTGGAAAAATGGCTGAAGAAGGCAAAGTTGCTTTACGCAATATTCGTCGCGACGCAGTAGAAGCAATTCGCAAACAAGAAAAAAATAGCGATATTTCTGAAGACGAATCTCGAGATTTGCAAGCTCAAATTCAAAAAGTTACCGATCGCTTTACCGCTAAAATCGAGCAATTACTAAACACAAAAGAAAAAGATATTACTACTGTTTGACGTTTCGCTGTCAGACTTTCAGCTTTCTGGAGAAATAAATTCTTTGATTTTTAATGAAGCGGTCTCCAGATTGCTCTGTATGACTTTTGTTACTATTACTTGCAAATAGAGGCCAGGGAAAATGAATAAATCCTAGAACAAAATCCCTGACCGAGGAAGATTTTCGTCGATTGGGAATTTACATCTGACGTACTACAGGTTTACCATCGACAATTTCACCGATTAAAACCAGATCCGCTACGCCAACAAACAGACCATTTTCTAACACGCCAGGAATATTATTAATTGTCTTCTCTAAAGCTGCCGGATCTGCGATCTCCTCAAATTTAACATCGATTACTAAATTACCTTGATCGGTGACTATCGGGCCTGCTTTTTTAATTCCCATCCGCAATTCTGGATTGCCACCTAACTTTTTCAAAGCTCGAGTCACTGGAGCTAAGGCCATGGGAATTACTTCTACTGGCAAAAGAAAAGTCGAGCCTAATCGATCGACTAATTTACCTTTATCTACTACTACAATAAAAGTATCGGCAAGACTATCAACTACTTTTTCCCTAGTGTGAGCGGCACCGCCACCTTTAATCAGATTTTTGTTCGGATCTACTTCATCAGCACCGTCGATCGCCACGTCGATCCGATCTACTGCATTTAGAGCTGCCAGAGGTATGCCATATTTTTTGGCTAATACTTCTGCTTGAAAAGAAGTCGGGATGCCAACTATATTTTTTAATTCTCCAGACTCGAGTCTTTTTCCTATATGTTCGATCGCATAAGCTGTAGTCGATCCCGTTCCTAAGCCTACAATCGAGTCTGACTCTACTCTAGAAGCTGCGGCAATACCTACTTCTCGCTTCATTACTTTAACGGGATCGCTATTAACGGACATTTCTTTTTGCTCCTAATTTTAAACTCAATATTGAACCACTCAATTGACTTTTGGCAATAGTTTAGTTCGATATCTTATCATTTTAGGTAATTAGATCCCATTTACTGCGACAGACTCATAGTTTCTCTAACAAAATTGGTCTATCGCTAGCAAACAAGTCGAGCAAACTTAACTCGATAACGATCTCTAGATCTTCCTAGGTATTAGTAGTTTGAGCTGCTAGCATCTCTTTCAGTTTTGATAGTTCTGATGCCCAGCGAGGATCTGGTTGCACTGCATCGCGATCTCCACTACTGCTACTGCGATCGGACGTACCGGGGCGATCGCGTTT
The DNA here is from genome assembly GCA_030065265.1 of Prochloraceae cyanobacterium. GTDB lineage: Bacteria > Cyanobacteriota > Cyanobacteriia > Cyanobacteriales > JASJDA01 > JASJDA01. Next base: position 7,905 of record JASJCW010000184.1, on the reverse strand, counting down.
TTTATTGCTGCGTTTTTTGGTTGGCGCGCTCGGCGTTGCATTACCCTCTGATTGTGGTGCGCCTTCTTTAGCTTCGCCTTCTTCTTTCCCTTTAGCTTTAGATCTTGGCAGAGCTTTTTCTATTTTGATCGGACTTTCCATAAAAGGCTGACCGTTATATTTTTCAATAAATTGGTCTGCCATTTCATCGGTAGTTACGGTTACAAAGGCAAAACCGCGACATTTTCCTGTTTTGCGATCTTTAATTACTTTTGTTGTAATTCCTTCGCCCATCTCGCCGAACATTGCTTGCAATTGTTCGCGATCTATTACTTCTTTGGGTAAATTACCTACGTATAAACGAACTGACATTAATTACGACTCCTTTTCGAGTTTGCTTGAAAAATTAACTGCAATATATATTTTTGAAGCTGATGAATATTTTTTCACAACTATTGGATTTTACTGTCGTTTATTTTCTTGACAATGTTTTAATTACTGTTGTCAAAATACATTTTTCTGTTTCAATTTTGCTGTGGTTTGCTTTTTCCTTTCGTTTGAGAGTTGAATGAAGCTTTATTTTTTGCCGTTTAGAATCTTTATCGTTTTCTCAACTCAAATTTTACTTCTTTTTTAATTATTACAGAATCTTTACATTATTGCTAAATTTACTCATTTTTGTTGGGGGTTACGATTTAGATTTTTTTGGCAATTTTTGTCTTTCGCTTCATATTAATCCTTGATTGATTGCGATTATGTGTATTTTCTAATGCAAGCACTTTTGTTTTCAAGAATATCAACCGTCTAAACTGTCAATTACATCATAAATATTACTATTTTTTGCTCCTCTGGTGTTAAGTTACTCCATTTTTGCGATCTTAAAAAATGTAGTCTCGACAGTTAAATATCGAGGAATTGTGACTGACCTATATTACCATTACTTTTTTCGATTTATTCTGAAGAGAAAAGAGATTATTAACAATGTTCTGGACTTAAAAGGAAAATTTTCTTGAACTCCAGAAGAGATAAGGAATAAGGATTTAAAATGAAAAATGAAGCTCGATTAATAAAGATTTCGAGTTTAAAGAATTGAAAACAACCAATTTTTGAGATTTGAGATTGCAGCAAAACTTACTAGAGGCTGAGTTTTGGGATATCGAACAGGGAGTTGCACCAATTACATTTAGGGTTAGTACACTTCGGTGTAATCAAAGACAAGGGGCATCTAACGTATCGAAAAATAGAGAGGTCTTAATTCAAATTTATTAATTGATGATAAGCAGGATAGATCTCTAAAGAGTTCGCTTTTTTTAACCAGTCTGTCGGCAAAAGATTCGGAAAATCTGTCTTTAGTATTATTTTGGCAAATTGGTATTAATCGATCGCTCGGGAAATTATCAAAATAATAAATCGTAATATTAAATAATCTTGAGGCTCAAAGAGACAGACTCGCTCAAAAATCTCCTTGTCCTCTGATGGCAATAATTAGAGCTAATCGAGTAAATAGCTTGGGATAATCGATTTAAATTTTATATATTTGTTTTGTAAGAACAAAATTTTACTGTATGTTTAAAAGTTGTCTGATTTGTACTGATTTTAACGATGGTTTGCATCGCTTAATAGATTTTATTCCCAATTTAGCTGCAGGAGGACTAAAACAAATAGTTTTTTGTCACAGCGTACCTTTATGGGAAGAGGGAGAAGTGCCGAGAATAGATCGCGAGAGAATCGACCTAGCAACAGAGAGACTCTCACCAGCATTGCAAGAAATTCCCGACGGGGTAGATGTGAAGATTGAGGTTGTCTCGGGTCGTCCGATAGAAACAGTTCCGAGAATATTAGAAAAATATCAAATCGATGTAATTTTAGTGGGAACGCCTGTTAGAAGCTTATTAAAAGAGAAGATTTTTGGCAGTACCACAATGAGTTTAGCAAAATCAACGGCCACACCACTGTTAATTTTGCGTCCCCAACTAATATCTACCTATACCGTCGAAGAAATGAGATTGCGCTGTCAGCATTTGTGGCGTTATTTACTAATACCTTACGAGGATACCCAAATATGCAATTATGCTTTAGAAAAAGTCAAAGCATGTGCTAGATCTCAATCTGGAAAAACTTTCCAAAAATGTTTGGTATTGTGGACGGTTGACGACTCGACCAGAGATCGAATCATGATCGAACAACGCAGCCAACAAGCAGAAGAAAAACTAAAATCAGTTAAGGCAGAATTAGAAGAATTAGGCTTAGAAGTAGAAACTCAAGTCAGAGAAGGGAACTTTGTCAATCAAATTTTAGATGCTGCTTTAAATTACGATATCAGCGCGATCGCAGTGGCTTCTAATTACAAAACCAATTTATTAAATTGGGTAATTCCAAGCGATATGGAAGATATTTTACGCTCTAGTTGGTTTCCGGTCTTATTTTTCTCGCCGAAAAATTAAACCCAGGGAAAAAAGTAATTTAGACTACTTTTCAATGAGGATTTTGGCAAGTTAATCGACTTCTATTAATGATTAACTGCTTCTAGTTTGAGGGTAATTTTATGTTTGAGCTTTTCATACTCTTGTTTCAAAAGTTGTTTGCTCATTTTTGCCAAGTCGGGGCCTCGAGCAATTTTACTGTAGTCAGCCCAATCTTTAAAAGCAAGACATTGATCTGGAGCGATTGTCGAGCTTAAGACTTTTTGACATTGGTTGGGATCGTTAACGGCAAAAAGCAAAATTTGATAGCATCCTGTTTCTGCTAAAGTTTCGATAACTGTACGACCGCTAGACCTTTTGAGATCTAGATAACAAGGTAACCAACGAGGGCCATGTCGACGGTTGTACAGAACGGTCAACCATAAAACCATCGGATGAGGGGATTTGAGAAAGAGAAACTGATTGTAACGAGTGCTATTTTTGCGATCGAGCAGATCCATTAAATCCAGCATTACAAATAAACTAGGAATCTTTCCTACCGGGCTGTCTAAAACTTTAGGAAAAACTATTTTCTCTTTGGGTTTATTTTCGGGCCAAGTAGTTTGAGAGCAAATCTTTTCAATTTCGGGGGAATGTTGAATTCCTGTTTTGGCAATATAAAGGGAACTTCGATCGGCTGGGGGGGCAGAAACTCGAGTCGGTTCTGGTTGAGGAGCGGTAAACTCGGTAGCAGGAACTTCATCTTTAATTTGCTCGACAACTGGTTGAGAAGGCACGATCGAGGGATTTGGAGCTTGGAGATCTGATTCTAGTCTTTCTAATATTTCTAAGATTTCACCGACATTTTTGGGTCGGTTTCTGGGTTTTTTAGCCAGACATTTGAAAATCAGTTTTTCGAGATTTTTAGGGATTTCTAAATCTTTGCGAAAAGCCTTGGGTTTAGTCTCGTGGTGAGCTACATACCAACTCCCAAAAGAAGAACTTTCTGGCAATACTGGCAGATCGCAGGTCAGCATTTCGTACATCATAATTCCCAAACTGTAGATGTCGGAACGATTGTCGAGTTCTTTACCTTCCATCTGTTCGGGAGAACAATAAGCCAGAGTCCCCATAAAGGAATAAGTTTGATTTTGGTCGCCTCGATTGAGTTTGGCAATGCCAAAATCGAGAATTTTTACCCACTCATCTAAAGTAGGATCGGAAACTACGAGAATGTTGCTCGGTTTAATATCTCGATGGACGATCGGACATCTTTGCCCTTTGAACATGATACCTTCGTGGGCGCAATGGAGTCCCAAACAAATTTGTCGAGTTAGATTGATAAATCTGCTCAGACAAACCCCTTCGTATTTAATAATTTCGTCGAGGCTTTCTCCTTCTAAAAATTCCATCACGTAGAAAGGAATTTTTCTTTTACCATCTCTACTATCTACACCGTAATCTCGGACGCGAACGATATGATTGCTAATTTCTCCTAAAAGAGCGCAGATAGTGGCTTCTTGCTCGAAGCGATCGCGCATTTTTTGATTGAGCAAACTTTGTGCTAAAAATTTTACGGCAACAATTACGTCACCGAGTAAGGTATCTTTGGCTCGATAAACTCGACCCATAGCCCCTTCACCAACTAAATCGATTAATCGGTAACGGTTAGAAAGTAAACGGTCAATGTTGGGATCTTTATTCATGTTTAGATAAGGTTTAATTTTGAAGCAGAGGCTTTAACTTTTTAAATTGCCAAAATTACTATTTATTTTTTTCCTTAAGTTTTAAAAAAGTATCTTTTGCCGAAGATTGAATCTAAGTTGGTTTGATAACGATCGATTTTTAAAATTTAACGATATTAGTTTTAAGTGTGGCGCAATAGTTTTGCTTCCATTGTATTAGTTAGAGATAGCCCCGATAAGATACCGCTCGATAAAAAATAAGTGCGATCGTCAAGGCGATAAAAAGTCTCGAACCCAGTACGTTTTTTCGGATCTCCTAAGACCCAATAACGCTGTACGATCGAATTTTGAGCGATCCAACCTTCTCCCTCAATACGTCCTAAAAAGCTTTGTTTTGAAACGTAGGTATAGTAGCGTTCTTTATTGCCAAGACGACCGCGACATTGATAGGAAATTTCTGTGCGATCGCTATTGACAAAGTTTAAATTAGTCACCATTGAAAACCAATTATCTCGATCCCAAGATACGATTGTTTTGCCCGTAACAGTTTGGGGATCTTGATTTTTCTCTAACCAATTACCTTCTACTATCCATATTCCCCCATCCATTAAAAAACTATGACCCACAATCTACTACCTCAATTTATTTCGATCGTCATAACGATTATGGCTTTCTCTTTAATTGAGGACAAGTATAGAGAATATCATTTCTCTTCAAGTTTGAACAATTTTTGTAAAATCTTGCAGTTTAAACTGATATTTATCTCAATTATGTTTAGATTTACTATGTTTCGGTCAGGAAAGGCAAGCAGGCAAGAGATAACAGGTAAAAGATTCGGGAAATCGCTCCGTAGAATTATTTTGATGAATTGATATTTATGTATATTTCCAGCCAAAAGAGCAAAGAAGATTTAATATTTTTCAAAATTAATCGGAGATTTAGTCTAATAACTTTTCTATTTAAGATTGCTAAAGTTGGGTCAAAGGTCAAAGGTCAAAGGTCAGATAAGGCTTTAGCCGCTCCTAACTTTTAGTGTTATAGCAACTGAACTATAGATTAGGACACTAATTGTAAAAGCAGGGAATAGTTAGTAGGTAGTAGGTAACAGATAAAATTGTCATAACCTTTACTTCGACTGCTATATCTGTAGCCTGATTTTTCAGAAATGGGATAAGTAGATCGGTCTAGGTAGCAAGTCAGAAAGTTTGGCAAATGTTTGAGACTATTCAATAAAATTTCTAATTGGTATAGTTGAAAACGACTTAAATAAAATAGTTTTCAGGTCATGTTATTGACAGTATGCTAATTTAAAATTTAATTGGTAAGTGGATCGTACCTAATAACATTGGTTTTGCTGCACCAGTAACTCGAACTAAATTACCAGTTAAAGAACAATTAAATCGCCAGTGAGCGAGAACTGCAAAAGCGATCGCTTCTTTAAAATCGCCGTTTAAACCGACTCGATCGGTTGTTAATAGTGCGGAGGTTGGGGCTAATTTTTGGGCTAAAAGTTTTTTGAGGTAAGAGTTACGGCTGCCACCGCCACATAATAAGACTTCATCGGGCATTTGCGGTAAAAAGTTTTGATAACTATGAACGATCGAAGCGGCGGTAAATTCAGTTAAAGTTGCTAACAAATCAGCGGCATTTAGTTGTTTTTCTTTAGCATCTTGCCAACATTTTTCTAAATAATCTTTGCCAAATAATTCCCTGCCTGTAGACTTAGGAGGTGGTTGGTGAAAAAACTCGTCATCAAGCCAAAGAGCAACTAATTCGCGATCGGGAGTTCCCTTTGCGGCCCAATTTCCATCGCGATCGAAAGTTAATTTACCTTCGCTCAAACGATATACAGCTAGATCTAATAAAGAGTTTGCCGGCCCCGTATCCCAACCCCAAATTCGATCTTGCCAGTCTGATTGACTCGAGGGTGGTAAATAAGTGACGTTGCCGATCCCGCCTAAATTTTGGACGCAGCGCGAGCGATCCCGATGGCTGAGTAAATAAGCGTCTACTTTCGATACTAGGGGCGCACCTTCCCCTCCTGCAGCCAGATCTGCAGCCCGAAAGTTACTTACTGTCGGTATATTAGTTAAATAAGTAATTAATTCTCCTCGTCCCAATTGCAAGCTGTAACCGAGGGGCAAATGGCTAGAATTTGTTGGTGGATGAGGCGAGCGATGAAAAACAGTTTGACCGTGAGAACCGATTAGATTAGCTGAGACTCGAGCCTCTTTTTGGATTGTATTGGCGGCAAGAGCGAACTGAGCGGCTATTTGATCGTCTAATCGGGCTAATTGCTCCATTGATAAAGGTTTTCCCTCGCAAACTCCTAAGATTTGCTCTCTTAGTGAAGTTGGATAGGGGTAGGTTCGAGCAGCTATTAATTGAACTTTTAAGTTGTTAGAAGTGAAGCCCGAGCTTGGCAGATCGCAACCTTCTATTTCTACTAAAGCCGTATCGATGCCATCTACGGAAGTGCCGCTTATTAAGCCAATTACGTACATTTATTTATCTGTCTTTGCCTCGGCGTTGGCTTCGTTTAGTATAATTCAATCTCTGCCAATCCGCGTTTGGGGATGCTAGTCATAAAATTATTTCTCCGATCTTCGACATCAGCCGAACCCCAAAAGTTAAGCAATCCTAACTATTTTCTTGAAAATTTTTATTTATAACCACAGTTAACGGACTTCGTCCGTAAGGCAGAGGGCAGAGGGCAGAAGGGTCTACCTTAAAACTTATCACGTCACAGGGTCTAATTCCCTATATTCACATGAAACCTTCTGACATCACGCGAACTGTCGTCACGCCTTGTCCCGAAGGGACTTTAAACTAAATTATTCTTTCAACTGGTTCGAGCAAAAAATCTGTTTAAATTAATTTAATGCTCGAATTATTTGATATTTTAAATTAAATTGCGATCGCACCTGCAAATGGCTTGTAACTATAAAGCCAATCGTTAAAGTCAATATCGGTGTTTCTTGGCTGTTTTAATTCTGTTGGCTTGTCATTGAGTTGCCACTGTTTTTTTTCGCTTTCAAAACTGCGAGTTTGAATGATACTGGTGCGCTCGATCCGTTCTTTTTCGTATTTCCTAAGAGCTTCTTCCAGCGTCGAAGCTTGGGACAAATAGCCTGCAAGCACCCAAGCATCTTCAAAAGTGCTGTTAGCTCCCTGACCCCTTGTCGGACTCATTGGATGAGCTGCATCCCCTAAGAGGGTTACTCTCCCTTTACTCCAAGTTTTTAAAGGAGGGCGATCGCATATGGGAGCTTCAAAAATTTTCTCGGAGGGGGTTGTTTCAATTAATTTGCGTATTGGTTCGGCCCAATGTGTTAAATCTTTAAGAATAAGAGATTTAATTTCATCCCCATTAGCTGAAGGAATATATTCTGATGCAAATTTGCGACTTGTCCAACATAAATATCCGTTACCAACATTAATGAGAAATAAAAATTGCTTATCGCTGACTATACGTACAATTTCATTAGGATTAAGTAATTCATGTTCGTCTTGAATAACAGCACGCCAAGAAATACTATTTAGGTATCGAGGTTTTCCATCTGCAATTAAATTGTTTCTGACTGCGGAATTTAGACCATCAGCACCAATTAATAAATCTGCTTTGGCTGTTTTTCCATTTTCAAAATAGATTTCTACTTCTCGATCGTTTTGCTCGAAACTAATGCAGCGAGAATCGAGATGAATATTTTTATCTGGCAGGAAAGAAGCCAAAATTTGTTGTAAACGATACCACCAAACAGTAACGATTGTTTGTCCGTATTTTTCTACTATTTTATCTGTTGAACTGCTTCTTATTGTTTCTCCAGCAATATTTTTAA
>JASJCW010000183.1 GCA_030065265.1 Prochloraceae cyanobacterium | reverse complement strand
GAAACAGATAGAGGGATTATCTTTTTAATAATTACGCTGTAAGGAATACCAAGGAGATCGTGCAGTAATTTTATATAAAACAGAAAAAACAAGTCAAAAATACTTTCGTCCCAAAGTTTATACCAGTCAAGACTATCCATACAAAAATCGATAACTTCGTGAGTAGATAGTCCTTCAAAATCATATTCTTCAATCCCTTCTGAATTAGTTTTTAAAAATCTTTCTTTGACAAGATTGTGAAGATTTTCTGTAGTTTCAAAATAGATACCAAATTTTCTAAGTTCGTCAGCAGTAACTAAAGGTCGATCTGACTTAGAACTAACTTGAATATTGGCACTTTCAACAGGAACAGAACGAGATTCTGAATCATCTAAATCTTCATGGGATTTAGAACTAGCTGCAATATTGGTATTTTTAGTAGGAACAAAGGGAGCTTCTAAAGCATCTAAAATTTCATCTGCTGTCGGTTTGTAATTAGGTTCAGAAATGCCAATTTGTTCAGCCCAAATATAACAAACTTGTTCTAGAGTTCCTGGAATTACGCTCCAACCTCGATTATTTTTTTGGCGATCGAATTCCACTAAAAGCTACTCTTGTTCTCCCTCATCTTTAGGTAAGGTAGCAAAAATAAAACAAACTAAGTTTCCTTCTTCAGCAGTATCATAATAATCTAAACTATAAAGCGATTCTTTCCAGCCATAATCCCCTTCAATTGTTGCTGCGATCGCGGCTTCTTCAAGTTCATTTTGAGACTCGAAAATAAAAATATCGGGACTTTTTTCGTTTGAATGAACTTGGGGACACCAACCAAATTCATCCAGCATAAATTCTAGCAATCGATCGAACTCAGCTAGTAATGGTGTCATCAAAGCAACATCACCATTTTCATCCGCTCGAGTCCGAGTCCATTTAATTTTATCTTTAAACTTATGAGCAGCAGCAGCAAAAGCAGTATCGGCAACTAAGTCGTAATCTACACCAATGTATCCCTCTTCAAGAAGTTCTTCAATAGTACGATCCGAGAGAAAAGGTTTTTTAAGAGAAAAATCATGGTCTAATGAAACTCCTGGAGATGAATTATTTTCTTGGCTAAGTTCGGCGGAAATTTCAGCTAATCTTTGCAAAAATTTTTCTTTTTGTTCTGACATAATTTTTCTGAGAACATGGTAATTGTGAGACTAGGCTCAGTTATATAATTCCCCACAAATAAATTTGCTATGAGGCCAAGATGACTCAAATAGTTAACAGCATCATGCCAATGGGCGAGACTTTTAAGCTTTTTCTTACCACGACGCGGTTTCCTCTGTTGCTTCAGTAATACTGAGAAAATCACGATCGAAACCTAATGGTTTATAGTCGATCGGTATTGTAATGAGAAGCTATTGTCAGTCTTTTGGGAATTTTTGAAAAAGGTGTTCTCTCGATCGCTCAACTATACAAGCGAACTTGATATTATTTGGCGATTAACTATATTAAAAATTAATTACAAAATTACTTACCCCGATCCATTGAATTGTATTTTCAACTTATTATGAACAACAAAATAGCAATTGCTTTAACAATACTTTTGACTGGAGTCCTTTTACCCGAAGGTGAACTTGCAAAACATCCAGACCAAGTAACAACCCTTGCAGCCACAAAAGGCGCAAAGGAAATGAGAGGGATGGCATCCTGGTACGGGAAGAAGTTTCAAGGTCGTCCGACTGCAAGCGGAGAAAGATACAATACAAACGCCCTAACTGCTGCCCATCGGACTTTAAAATTTGGCACGAAAGTAAAAGTAACCAATCTTAATAACGGGCGATCGGTCATAGTTCGCATCAACGATCGCGGCCCCTTCACCAAAGGGAGAATCATCGACCTCTCCGGTGCAGCAGCCAATGCGATCGGCATGATTAAAACAGGAGTAGCTCCAGTAAAAATCGAGATCTTAAAATGATAGTGTAAACTAATAACTGACAGATAAAGCTAGTGTTTCTATTTAAGTGCGGGTTTACAAAACAATCGCCGGACTGCGTTCCGATCTAGAAAGCCTCCGAGCCGAGCGAAAAATTGCTTTAGTGCCGACAATGGGGGCATTACATATCGGTCATCTAACGACAATTGAACGTGCCGTTAGGGAAAACGATACAGTAGTAGTCAGTATTTTTGTCAATCCTTTACAGTTCGGCCCTAATGAAGATTTAGATCGATATCCCCGTCAATTAGAAAAAGACGCTCGGGCCTGCGAAAAAATTGGCGTAGATTTTATTTTTGCTCCTAGCGCAGCAGAATTGTACCAACCAGGGCAGGCAACTACTCAAGTCGCGCCTCCAGAAACAATGACATCGGTATTGTGCGGCAAATATCGTCCGGGTCATTTTGTCGGAGTGGCGACTATTGTAACTAAATTACTCAATATAGTGCAGCCAAATACTGCTTACTTCGGGGAAAAAGATGCCCAACAATTAGCAATTATTCGCCGTTTGGTTAAAGATTTAAATTTACCCGTTAAGATAGTTGGTTGTGCGACAGTTAGAGAAGAATCGGGACTCGCTTATAGTTCCCGCAACCAGTATCTTACAGCAGCAGAAAAAGAATCAGCTCGAGTCTTATCTCGCAGTTTGTTGCAAGCGAAAAAGGCTTTTCTAGCTGGCGATCGCAACAGTGCTAGCTTAATCGAAATTGTCTCATCAGAACTAGCAAAAGTACCCCTTGTAAAGGTAGAGTATGTAGAGCTAGTCGATCGAGATACTTTAGTACCGGTCAGTAAAATTACAGGGGTGGGGTTATTAGCTATGGCTTGTTATGTAGGTTCTACACGTTTAATAGATAATGTAGTTTTGACGCAGCGCAAACCTATTATTGCCATAGACGGGCCGGCAGGGGCGGGAAAATCAACAGTAACCAGAAATTTAGCCGAATCTTTAGGATTATTACATCTCGATACCGGTGCTATGTATCGGGCCGTAACTTGGTTGATTATGGAATCCGATCTTGCCGTTTTAGACGAAGCCGCGATCGCAGAATTAGTCGCCAGCGTTAAAATCGATCTAGTCTCGAGCGATTCACAGGATTTGCCAACTCGCATTTACATCGACTCTCAAGATGTCACTGAAGTAATTCGCACCCCAAAAGTAACTGCTAACGTTTCGGCTGTCTCTGCAATCAAATCAGTTCGCACCGAGTTAGTCAAGCAACAACAACGTTGGGGTGAAAATGGCGGTATTGTTGTCGAAGGTCGCGATATTGGCACTAATGTTTTTCCAGATGCAGAATTGAAAATTTATTTGACCGCTTCAACAGTTGAAAGGGCCAAAAGAAGAGCGCAAGATTTACAAGATAGAGGAATAGAAAAGGTAAATTTAAAACAGTTAGAATACGAAATTCAACAAAGAGATTATCGCGATAGCACTCGAGCGATCGACCCTTTGAAAAAAGCAGACGATGCGATCGAAATTAATACCGACGGTTTGAGCGTTGATGATGTCACTAATAAAATCGTAACTATTTATCGGGATACAATTGCAGAAAATAGCTAAATTTAAATTAGATAATTTTCGACTAAATACGAGGAAGAAATGACAGACTCTATCTCCGAATCCGATCTTAATACCCGTTTAGATCTTTTAGAAACAGTAGTTCAAAGGCTCGATTCGACCTTAATTGTTCGACTAGAAGGGTTAGAACAAAAGTTAAGCGATCTATCGGCAAAAATAGAAAATGTAGAAGAACAATTAACTTTAGTTACCGATATTTCCCGTTACGAAAAATTACAAAAGTTACTAGCAGCAGCCAACTTTGAAGCTGCCGATTGGGAAACTATCAATTTAATTCAGGCGATCGCTAAAAAAACCGATCTAGAATCGATTACTCCTGAAGATATGAAACTGTTCCCCTGCTACGAATTGCAAGTAATCGATCGGCTTTGGGTTAAATACAGTCAAGCAAGATTTGGCTTTAGCATTCAATTAGACATTTATCGACAATTGGGCGGCAATTTAGATACGACGATCCTTCAAGACAATAATATGATTGTCAAGTTTGGTAAAGAAGTCGGTTGGCGAGCCAACGATGAATGGAAAAAATGCGAAGATCTCGACTATACAATTGCTGCTCCTGTAGGCTGTCATCCCTCTCGATGGTGGAATTCCCCTTTCGGTAGTAAGATGGTTCACTCTTTTTTTAATCGCTTAATAACTTGCGAGTTATAAATTTTGTTTGAGTTTTAATTTATTTAAAAATTTAAAAAAATTTTCTTGGCTATTGAAAAAAATGATAGTATTAAGTTTTAATTGCAGATAAATTCTTCTTACTTAATAGGTATTTACTTTTTCTAGGTTTTTTATACAATAAAGATTAACAATAAAACATAGTATAAAAATCAAATTAATGATAAAAAGAGTCAAAACAGACCAGGCTTCTAAGCTTGCAAAAATCACTGAATATAGTTTACCAAAAGATTACACTGGAATCGATTTAAATAACGAAAATCTCAGTGGGGATAACTTAGACGGTTCTAACTTTAGCAATGCCAATTTTAAAAATGCTAATTTTAGCGATACAAATTTTGCTAGTGCTAATCTAATGAACGTTAATTTTAGCGGTGCAAATCTGAATAATGCCAATCTGATTAGCTCGGATTTGAGTAATGCTAACCTCAACGGTGCTAACCTAAGTAATGCTTTGCTAGTCGGTGCAGATCTCAGCAATGCAGATTTAAGTAATGCTAATTTGAGCCGTGCCGATCTCAGTAGTGCTAATCTAAGTTTTGCTTATTTAAATTCTACTAATCTTAGTCGTGCAAATTTGAATAATATTTACTTGAGCGATGCAGCTTTAAGTAAGGCTAATTTAAGCAATGCTAATCTCAAAAATGCAACTTTAAGCCGTACGACTATGGTCAATGCTAACTTAAATTGTGCCGATTTAAGAAGTGCTAATTTAAATCGTGCTGACCTTAGTTTTGCTAATCTTGGCTTTGCTAAACTTAGTGGAGCAACATTAAACCGCGTCAATTTAAATAACGCTAAACTAATTAATGTCGATCTCAGTGGCAGCGATCTAAGCGGCGGAGATCTTTCTGATGCCGATCTTTCCGGTGCAAAGATAGATAGAAATACAATATTAGTCGAAGTTAATTTAATTGGTGCAAATTTGACCAACGTTAATTTAATCGAAACAAATCCAAAAATCAAAAATGCGAGATTTGGTTTTAATAAAGGGATATCTCAAGAAACTCAAGCATATCTAATTCAAGCAGGAGCAATTATAGAGACTTTGAGGTTAGATGAATCTTTGCGCTCTTTATAAATCGAGCTAGTGTTGATGAATAGTTTTTTATTATTCATTTGTCTGCTGAGAAGGGCGAAACAACGATTAAATATATTGAGCGATCGCCCGACTCAATAAAATTAAGCATTCAAGCAAACAGGGAATATTTTCGTCTCGAAACGTTACCTTAGCGATCGCATTATCGATAAAATTTTACATATACTATCGATCGAGTTGCATGGATTTACAACGCTTAATAAGATCTCAGAGAATATCTCGTCGTAATTTATTACTAGCAACGGGAAGCATGGCTAGTATTGCGATCGCCAATCAAGTTATTGCCAATCCAAAATATCAAGATTATCCTTTTACCCTCGGAGTAGCATCGGGAGAACCTTTACCAAATAGCGTCGTATTATGGACTAGATTAGCTCCTAATCCCAATTTAGGGGTTAGTATGCCACCAATTAACGTTCCCGTCCAGTGGCAAGTCGCAAAAGACAAAAAAATGGCGCAAATTATTGCACGAGGAGAAGTAATAGCCACCCCAGAGTTAGCTCATTCAGTGCGAGTCGTAGTCGATCGATTAGAACCAAATACCTGGTATTGGTATCAATTTAAAACAGGTAGTGAAGTCAGTGAAATTGGCAGAACTAGAACTCTTCCAGATTTCAAAGATCGGGCGACAAAATTAGCTTTTGCCTTCGTATCTTGCCAAAATTACGAACACGGTTATTTTAATGCTTATCGTCATTTAGCAGCAGAAGAATTAGATTTTGTAATTCATTTAGGCGATTATATTTACGAACCTGCTAACAATCCAAAACGGAATCAGGTGAGAAAACATCCATCAAGAGAAGCAACAGATTTAGACAGTTACAGAGAATTTTATTCTCTCTATAAAAGCGATCGCGATTTGCAAGCAGCCCATGCAGCTTTTCCTTTTATTTGTACTTGGGACGACCACGAAGTAGATAACGATTATGCGGATTTAGAATCCCAAGATTTCGATCGCCCTGAAGACTTTTTATTGCGTCGCGCAGCAGCATATCAAGCTTATTACGAACATTTACCTCTGCGTCCTCTTTCTCGCCCTCAAAATGGGAAAATGCAAATTTATCGAAGTTTTAATTGGGGTAATTTAGCGAGCTTTTATTTATTAGATAATCGTCAATATAGATCGGATCAACCTTGCGATGAAAATGGTAGAGGTGGGGGACAATTAATAACTAACTGTCAAGCAAGATTCGATCGCGATCGCACTTTATTAGGAGCAAAACAAGAAAGATGGTTGTTCGATAGTTTGGCTAATTCTAATACTATTTGGAATGTAATTTCCCAACAAACTTTAGTCGCGCAATTAAAACAAAAATTAAACGGAGTAACTTCTTATTGGAGCGATGGCTGGGATGCATATCCAGTTGCCAGACAAAGAATATTAGATTTTATTGCTGAAAATAAGATTGAAAATCCCGTTTTTATTGGTGGAGATATCCACAGTTTTTGGGTAACAGATTTAAAAGCAGATTTTAACAATATAAATTGTAATTGCTCAATAAACGTTGGTAAGCTGAATCAAAAACAAGGGGGATCAAACAAAAACAGAAGAAAACTATTGCACAAGGGGAAAAAATATGCTTAAACAGAAATATAACGTTTTCCAACTTGCCGATTGATATTAACTCCCCTCAAAGGTAGACCTTTGTTCAGCTGGTTTCTAAATTTAATAACACAACAACAACAGCTAATTGAAAATCAAGCAGAGAAAATTGCCAAGCTTGAGCAAAAAGTTAGGAATCTCGACGAAGAATTAAAAGTAGCCAAAAAATTAAAAGCAAAACCAAAAATTCGTCCAAGCATCTTAAACGACTCGGAAAAAAAGCCTAAAGTAGGGGAAAAAAGAGCTGGCTCAGAGAAACGCAGCAAAAAGTTAAGCTTTGTTGTAGATGAAAAGCGAATTATTGAACCAGAGGAGATACCAGAAGCTGCAACATTTAATGGCCATCGAGAATATGACGTACAAGAAATAGTGCTCAAAAGGCAGAATATCAGGTTTTTGCTAGCTGAATACGTCACAGTAGAAGGAAAGACAGTAGTTGGAAAATTACCCAAGCAATATCAGGGTCATTATGGGCCAACTCTGATGGCATTTACGCTCTATCAACATCATCAGTGTCGAGTCCCCCAGAATTTGATTCTTGAACAGCTACGTGAGTTAGGAATTGATATTTCCACGGGTCAAGTGAACCGCATTTTGATCGAAAATAAAGAGACTTTTCACGCCGAAGCCGAGCGAATTTTACAAGTAGGTTTAGAAACAGCTCAATACATACATACTGATGACACAGGGGCACGACATCAAGGAAAGAATGGATATTGCACAGTGATAGGCAATGACTTCTTTGCTTACTTCAGTAGCACTCAAAGTAAAAGTCGGGACAACTATTTGCGGATTCTACGTGGTTCTCATCAAGACTTTATCCTCAATGAATATTCCCATAGCTATCTTAAAAAGCAACAACTGCCAGTCTGCCATCTTGAGAAACTAAAGTTTTCCTCTCAGGTGATTAGCCACAACGAGTGTGAGTGGCAAGAATATTTAGACGGATTGGACATCACGAGCAAACAAGCAATTAAATTAATCACAGAGGCTGCCTTGCTTGGCAGTGCCATTGAACATGGGTTGTCACCAGAGCTAATTGTTCTCAGTGACGGAGCTAAACAGTTTGCGATTTTAATCCATGCTTTGTGTTGGATACACATGGAGCGAAGTATTCGCCGCCTTAATGGGGTCACTGCAAGGCAGCGTCAAGAGATTGAGGAAATTCAGTCAGCTTTGTGGGCTTACTATCGTGAACTGAAAGCTTATCAAAAACAGCCCAATTTACGAGATCGGGAGCGATTAGAATTGCGTTTTGACGAAATTTTTGGCCAGCGTTACCCGCATCATTACGGTCTCAATCTCGCTCTGAAACAGTTTTCTGCTCATAAGTCCAAATTACTGAGAGTTTTAGATCTGCCTGAGTTACCTCTGCATACTAATGCAGCTGAAACTGACCTGCGCGAATATGTTACCAGACGGAAGATTAGTGGCGGTACTCGTCATGATAATGGCCGTCGCGCCAGAGACACTTTTACTGGTCTAAAAAAAACTTGTCGCAAATTAGCTTGTTCCTTCTGGCAGTATTTGCTCTGTCGCATCACAAAAGATGAAACTTTTCCTTATCTCCCAGATGTAATTAGAGAGCGTGCCATAACTCGTGCACCAGCTCCTACTTGATATTACCTAATACTAATTATCTGCAGCTTGCTATGATTTTTCGATCGCTATGATTTTTCGATCGCTATGATTTTTCGATCGCTATTGTTTTTCGATCGCTATTGTTTTTCGATCACTATTGTTTTTCGATCGCTATTATTTTTCGATCGCTATTATTTCTCGATCGCTATTATTTCTCGATCGCCAGCAGCGTTTTTTGAGCTGTTACTGCTAAATATAAAAGTTTGCGACGCAACGCTCCGTTTTCTGAAATCAACGAAATGATTCTTTCTTTAGTTTTATCTACTACTCAAATTACTCCCGATCTAATTTACTCTGCCATGGAAAATATTACTAATCAAGATGTTACTGACTGGATTAAATCCAACTTTTCTCAATCTATTTTATCTAAAAGAAAACAAGCTTTTAGTAGTAGTTAATATTTCAGATAATTTGCAATGTATTTTTACTTCAATTTACTATCAAAATCAACACTCCATGCTTGGACTCAAAATTCAGATCCCGATGGCATTGCCTGGCAGTTTTGCGGTGAAGGTAAGTTGGAATCTACCGGCCATCATCGTCAAGTTGATATTTATATTCCCCTCGACCCTAACGATCCTCTCCTTTCTCGATTAACTGCTGACGGTCGCGATGATGAAACAAAATCTGCATTAGATAATATTCAACAGCCGAATCGCTCACCCCAAAAAGCTAAACCAGCATCAACTCTCCAACTCCTCCAAAGCGATCGAATAGATCGCCTCAACGTGATTGCTAATCGCCTCGGATTAAGCGGTAATTCTACTCAACAATTCGACCAGCTTCTCGATTGGGCCGACTCAGAGTTAAATGGCAATCAACCCCAAGACGAGCTTCGTACCAAAGCGGCCCAACCCAGCACCAACGAACAATTAATTACAAAGGCCATTGAAACGCACCGGCTTTGCCGGATCTCGCGCAGCGAGATCGCCACCTTCAGTGAAAATCTCAATAACACTCTTACTCCTTTAACCACTGAACTCAAAAACTTGATTCAATCTCAAAGTGAGCCTAAACCTATTCGAGATCTACCTGCTGAAACTGAACCACCTAACCAGCCTGATAACGGTCGAATTTCTGAAACTGAACTTTACCCAGAATTGCCTAGTGAGCAAAGAGCAGCAGGGGAACAGGATCGAGCTGATACTCAAGAGGAAACTATTTCATTGATTACAATCTTTCCAGCGATAGATCCCCTCACAGTCTCTTCGACAATCGATGCTCTCAATACTGCCATCACTCTAAAACGAGGCGCGATTAGACAAGAGAAGAAAAAACGTTCTAAATCCAATCTTGATACCATCGCATCGTGGCAAGCAGAAATCGAACGCCTTGAAAACTCAATTGATTTTCTTTCTCAACTCGAATCGCAATGATTTAATTTTTCTTAATATTTCGCCAATCTTATCGCTTTTAACATCCTGATTATCCGCAGGATAATTTGTCAACCTTATGACATTATTTTTAATATATTAAATTTTCTTCGACTGAAAGTAACCTTTCTGCCAACAGCCGCTCTGCCTTCGTTTAATATATATCTTTAAAATATAAAACGATCCCATACTCAATTAAGATTTTCGAGAGTTTTATCACTCAAACTATAACCTTCATGAATTAATTCTTGTTTTAAAAATTTTTTCAAGTGACGTAATTGATAATTACGTTTTGCCGTTCTCTGAGCATAAATTTCAAAAACTGGATCTTCTAATTTCCTAGTTTCTTCATTCATCATTTCGTTCAACTGATTAAGCATATCGTGATTATTTGGATCTCTATTATTTTTTTCTTTTGCTCTTTGTGTAGCTACTTGACAAACTAAATTATAATTATATCCAAACAATTTTTGATGAATTTCCTCGGGAGATATTGAATCATATAATGTATTAAAATGATAGTCTTTTGGAAATTGTCCCACTGTTTCACTCCAAATAATTATTGGTATATCCCTTGGATATACTCTTAACAATTCTCTAATTTCCCGAGGTATTAAGAATCCAAAAAATAAGCCAAATAAGATCTCACAATCGGTTAAACAATTTTTTCGATCTTTGCCTATCAAGCTAAATAACTCTTGTTTTTTTAAATAAGGTTTAAGAATTTTATTGATTTTTGGATCTGAGTCTATTCTTTTTAATTTTTGAGTTTTAATCTGAAATTGTCCCCCTAATTCAGGAAATTCTCTTTTCAATCTTCTTAACAAGCTTTTAATTTCTACTTCACTATCCATCAAAATAGCTATTTTTTTCCTCTTTTTTATAGCTAAAATTATTTGATTAGCAACTAAGTTCAATTGCCGCTCGCCACTATAAAAATCAATTTTTCCTTTCATACATTAATAACCATCAATCTCAATTAAATTCTAATTTATGCGGCTGGTAATAATTAACCATTCCATCAATGATTACTTTTGCCATACAGTTGTTATTAACCAGTTCTAAGCCAACAAACTGACCGACTTCCTTAACAATTGAACCTGCTTTATTAACGACAGCTTGAACTGTTAAACCGGCTTTTAATCGCCATCTTTCTAAATAGCTCGAAGGTCGATTTACTCCTTCTATTTCATTTAATTGCTTAGCGTATCTCGATAATTCTTGACGTTTTTCTTTGGCTAATAACTTAGCTGCTTGATTATATCGAGTTCGATCGTAAAACTCCAGTTCGTTAATCTCCCTTAAATGTTCAGCACTATCAACAAGACTTAACATCGAAGCTAATTCAGCTATACCTTCATCCGTAAAGTAAGTCTTGGCAAAATGTTCCTGCAATTCTTGGTACTTTTGTTCAAATTCTGCTCCCGTAGAACTTAAATTTTGTTCCACATCATTCTCAATTAGCTCATCAAAAGGGTCTCGATCTCCTAATTCTAAGTTAGCGACCGCGACGACCAGCCGCTCGTAGTAATCGGGACAATTAGCTAATAATTGCCCTTCAATCTGTGCTGCCCTAGTTTCGATATTCTCGGTAAACTGATTTAATTCTTCCCTACTGGTAAATCCGATTCGCTGTGATTCTAAATTTTCTATTGCTGTTAAGAGTTGAGTTAAGAAATTGCCTCGATCTGTCTCAGAGACTTGCTCATTAACTGCAACTCGTTCCGCTTGATTTGGTGGATGATTCTCTGGATTATTTTGGGAATTTAAAATCGACTCTAGGTTAGATGGAGTATAGCTTTGAGGCTGAGACACATCGCTCTGATGGTTATATATATTATTTGCACCATCTGTCTCACAAACTTGCTCATTAATTCCAACTCGCTCCGCTTGATTCGGTGGATGATTCTCTGGATTATTTTGG
Source organism: Prochloraceae cyanobacterium (assembly GCA_030065265.1). Lineage (GTDB taxonomy): Bacteria > Cyanobacteriota > Cyanobacteriia > Cyanobacteriales > JASJDA01 > JASJDA01. The sequence continues at coordinate 116 of JASJCW010000183.1, read as the reverse complement.
GGATTTAGAGTGGTCTCTGGGGTAGATGGAGTATAGCTTTGAGGCTGAGACACATCGCTCTGATGGTTATATATATTATTTGCACCATCTGTCTCACAAACTTGCTCATTAATTCC
>JASJCW010000182.1 GCA_030065265.1 Prochloraceae cyanobacterium | reverse complement strand
AATTAATCAGTAAGAAGTAATTAAAAATATGTTGGTTTCTGTTTTTACAGTTATTGCTGAAATTGTTAATTTTTTGATATTAGTGGCTTTGTTAAAACGATTTCTTTACAAACCCATTATTACAGCAATGGAGAAAAGAGAAAGGGAAATTGAGCGTCGTTTAGAAGAAGCTGCGATCGCGCGACAAGATGCACGAGACAAAGCAGAATTATATCGCCAAAAACAGCAAGAATTAGAAGCGCAAAAAGTAGCTTGGTTAACTGAAGCTAAACAAGAAATAGATCTCGAAAAAGAGCAGTTTAAAAAACAAGCAGAAGCAGAAGTAAACCAATCGCGATCGCAATGGTATCTAAGTTTAGAACGAGAACAAGCAAAATTTTTGCAAGATTTAAGGCAAAAAATTGGTCAACAAATTACTGCAACCACTCGCAAAGTATTAGCGGATCTAGCTAATTCCGATCTCGAAGCTGCGATCGTCTCAAATTTTATACATCGCCTTAATAACTTGACAGATACAGATTTAAAATCGATTCAAAGCGCATTACAAGCTAATCTCAAACCAACTGTCAATATTAAGAGTGGATTTACTATCGCTCCAGATCGAAAAGAGCAATTAATTAATATTCTTCGCGAACGAATTGGAGCAGATCTTAAAGTAAGCTTTGAAGTAGTAAATAGTAATTCTCTTTGCGGAATCGAACTAAATAGTGGCGGATATAGAATTGCTTGGAACTTAGAAAATTACATCGCACAGTTAGAAGCAGCAACGGTCAAAGCTTTTAGTGCGAATAATCGAGAAATAGCAAAAGTAGATCAATCGAAGAATCAATAATCCGAGCAAAATTAGAAAGAAGATCCCAAAAGTATCGACTACTCTTGTTTGCGCCAATAAGCAGCAAGCATTGCTCCAGTGAGGTTGTGCCAAACTGAATATATTGCACCAGATAAAGCAGCAGCAGGTTCAAAATGGACGGTAGCTAAAGCTACTGCTAAACCTGAATTTTGCATTCCAAAAACGATCGCGATCGTTTTTGCTTCTTTTTTTGATTGCGGTGCAATCCTTCTTGCACCCAAATAGCCCAACGATAGACCTAATAAATTATGAATGATTACGGCGATAATTACTGTAGGTGCGATAAATAATTGTTCCCGATTCAATCCAATTACCACACTAACAATCCAGACAATCACAGCCATCGAAATAATCGGTAATATCCCCTTGAGAAATAAAGAAGGTATTTTCCAAAAACGGCGAATAAATATGCCTGCAATGACTGGAAACAGCACAATAAATACCACCAACTAAAATCCACAAAATAAATAGATCTTGAATTGTTTGTAAGGGATTTCGAGGTTGGGAAAAAGCTTTTTTTGTCATAAATATTATCGGGATTTATAAAAACATAAAGATTGAAAAAAAATCAAAGGGTCTTGATAAAGCTGCAAGCTGTCTTCAAAACCGCTTTCTCTAGCTAATTTTTCTATAGTAGTTTTATTTTCTGGCAAATCGTTTAAAAACATATGCTCTTTAACTAACGATTTTTCCCGATCGTTTAATTCGCTCCAATTGCGATCTACCTCTTCAAAATATCTTTGAAAATAATCGTTTTTATTTTCTCCTTCTTGGCAAAAAATATCGACAATAATAAAAATCCCCTCAGAATTCAGTAAATTATAAATATTGTTGAATAGCAGTTTTTTAGCTTCAAAATCAAGATTATGAATTGCAAAAGAAGAAAAAACTAGATTAAATGAATTACTTTGTGAATTTGTTAATGGGGTTAATATTTCGGTAAAATCACCTTCAATAAATGTTTTCTTTCCTTGAAGATTAGCAAGATTATCTTTTGCTTGTTCTAAAGATAATTGAGATAGATCTATGCCTAAATAATTTATTTCAGTTTGGTTGGGTAAACTGTTAGCTAAAAATTTGGCATCTCCACAGCCCAAATCGAGCAAAGATAGGGGTGAGTTAAAGTCTAAGAAAAACTTTTTTAAAATGGCGTATATTTCCCGATGGTTCATATAATTGTTACCAACAAGTTTGTGATACACCGCAAGAGAGTCGTCAAATAAATCTAAAATAGATTGTTTGTTGATTCCATTACTAGATAGTTTAAGATTGGTCACGATTTCGATCCTGTGTTGTTGTTAATAAATGCTTTTTAAGGCCGCTCGGTCTGAAAATCTCTAGGAAGCAGCAAATTCAATAAAACTCCAACTATGCTGCACAGACCGATTCCTTCGAGCGCAAAAGCTCCAGCCTTGAGGCTCATACCACCGACTCCCAAGACTAAAATTACGCCAACGATAATTATATTGCGGGATAAAAGTAAATTTTCTTGCGATCGCACGATGGTATTAATCCCGATAACAACGATCGTGCCGAATAAAACTGTTAAAATTCCCCCCATAACTGGAACTGGAATCGTGCCTAATAATGCTTCTAATTTGCCGCAAAAAGACAGAAGAATAGCTATGATTGCAGCCCATGTCATGATTCCTGGGTTAAAAACCTTTGTCAGGGCGACAGCTCCAGTTACCTCAGAATAGGTAGTGTTGGGCGGCCCCCCTAAAAATGCTGCTAAGGTTGTTGCCAGGCCATCCCCTAAAAGAGTGCGATGTATGCCCGGATCTCTCATGTAATTCTTACCGGTAACGGAACTAATCGCCAGTAGATCGCCGACATGTTCTATTGCCGGAGCGATCGCCACTGGTAAGATAAAAAGAATTGCTGGTAGGTGAAATTCTGGCGTTGTAAAACTGGGAATTGCCAGCCAAGGAGCATCAATAACGGGGGCAAAATCGATCGTGCCTAAAGGCAAACTGAGCAAATAACCGACCACAATACCGATCAAAATTGGCACTAGACGCAAAAAACCCTTTGCTAAAATTGCGGTTAAGATGGTCGCGATTAATGACGCACTAGAAACTAGGGTGGCTATTCCCGCGCTGTAACCTTCACCAGCTTCGCTTGCCATTTTCACGGCGATCGGGGCTAAACTCAAGCCGATCGTCATAATTACCGGGCCGGTTACTAATGGGGGAAACAGCCTGGTTAAAATTTGCTGTCCGCGCCAAAAAATTAGCAAGCTTAAAAATAAATAAAAGACTCCTGCTGCTGCCAATCCTGACATAGTCGCAGCTAAACCGTATTCTTTAATCCCAAACGTAATCGGTGCCATGAAAGCAAAAGAAGATCCTAAAAATACGGGAACTTTGCCCCCAGTAACTAGTTGAAAGCATAAAGTTCCCAACCCAGCAGCGAATAAAGCGACGTTAGGATCTAAACCAGTGACGATCGGAACTAAGACTAATCCGCCAAAAGCAACGAACAGCATTTGCAGCCCGACTATGAGATCTTTGAGGCGCAATTTATAAGCAGTCGACGATTTAGGAAGTTTAACCTCTTTTTTATTTTCTTGCTCTGATATTTTAGTCATGCATTTGAATGATTTTGCATTGTTTTTGGTAAGTTTAACCGCCTTCGGCGGTAAGGCAGAAGTTAAATGGCAGAAGGCAGAAGGTTAATTTATTGGTATCATCAAAACTGCTTGCATTAACGCCATTTGGGTTTAAGTCCCCTCTTTAATCTTTAGATAAAGAGTCTTCAATTAAAAGTAGTCTAAATCTACTTTTAAATTTTCCTTCTGCCTTCGTTTAAATTGATTAACAATAAACTGCTATTTTTTTGCTTTCGAGATATTCTCGAGCTGCTTCTGGATCGAAATACCAAGGATAAAGACTTGGAGGATGGTTAAAACCATTTAAAACATCTTTGGTGACTTCTGGATTTTCTGCCATTGCTCTGGAAATACTTTGAACGGTATCGCCAGGAGATAGTAAGAAATCAGATAAAAGATTGACGTATTGCGAATATTCCCAAAATTCATCGAATACTTGTTGCATCCAAAATCGATCGAAAGATTCTTTGCCTCGCTCGATAATTCTTCTAGCAACTAAATCGGCCATTTTAATCGCATTATTTGCTCCTTGGGCTGCGATCGGATCGTTTAAAATTACTACGTCGCCAATTCCCATGACAACGCCACCAGATTCTAAACGACCGACTGGTTTGCGAACCTTTGGTGTAATTGCACCGCAGAGCCAAGATGAATCGTCGATCGCTTCAGCATCTCGAATATATTCGTAATTCCAAGGAACGAATTGTTTAATGATGCCTTGAATTACTGTTAATAATTCTCCGGCATTTTTGATTCCAGAAAATACATCGATCGGGCCGTTTGGAATAGCTTCGATGCTAATACCGCGAACTAGTATTCCCTCTCTATCGAAGAGGGGATACTGAACAATTTCACCGACACCAGCTATATTTATTACTTCAAAAGCATCCCAATACATCGGCTCTAATTCTGTTAGCATCACAGCGACATGACGCTGTGGTTTTTGATATTTTGATTTTTGTTCGTCGCGCTCGAATAACCGAGCCAGATCCCCTTTACCAACACTTACCACTACTAAATCGTATTTTTGATAGCATTTTTCTAAATCTTCAATTGTGATTTTTCGCACGACTAAATTGCCGGCTCTGCGGGTAAATTCTTCCATCCATACCGACAATTTAAGTCTCGGATCTATCGCTTTCCAAGGTTGTTCTAAATCGGCTGATATGTTTAAGTTGATATTTCCTTGGGAGTCGCAAATTTTATTAAAATACTTATGACAACCCAAAAAATTTTCGTCCCAGAAATTTAAATCGACCTTTTTTTCTAATGCCAATGCGTCGGGAAATAAAGTTGGTGTTGCCGGGATGCGGCTTTTTAATAATTCGTCTGGGGTGCGATCGGAATATATTGTGACTGAATATCCAGCATCGATTAAACTCAGACCTAAATACAAACCAGCTTGACCTGCACCAATAATTGCAATTTTTTTCATAACTATTTCTTCAAGAGATAAATCTCGTTTTATTTTTATTTTGCTAATTTAATTTTGACCGACATTTGAGATATTCAATCCAATATTTTGAGATTTTTTCTCTTTTACAATCTGAGTAAATTCGAGTTTTTTTTCTTTTTTTGTATATATTTATTTATTCGCTTATTTAAAATATTTTTTTTGCAAGGTGGTTGTTATCGTAATATTTTTTTACATAAATCGGGATCGAGATTGCAATTTTGAGTAAGCGATAAAATTAAACTAATCAAAAACTAAACTGTCATTATGAATAAAGACAGCCGATCGCTAAAAACCCTTTTGGATGAAACTGTTTCTGTTTCCCAGCAAGTTCTCGAAAAACATCGCCACGATCTCCAACCTCAAGAAGTTGGTAAAGTAACTTCTCTCGGTAACGGTATCGCCCGCGCTGTGGATTTACCTAGCGTAAAATCCGAGGAATTGGTACAATTTCCTGGAAATCGCTTTGGCATGGCTTATAATCTCGATCGCGACGAAGTTGGAATTATTTTATTAGACGAAAGCGAAGATTTAAAGGCAGGCTGCGAAGTATGGCGGACTGGAAGGGTAACAGACGCACCGGTAGGGGAAGAATTATTAGGAAGGGTTGTAGATGCAACCGGCCGGCCTTTGGACAATAGGGGTGAAATTGCTAGTGTAGAACGAAGGCCGATCGAACGGGAAGCCCCCAGTATTATGGATCGGGCCCCGGTAACAGTTCCTTTACAAACGGGGATTAAAGTGATTGACGCGCTAATTCCGATCGGAAGGGGACAAAGAGAGTTAATCTTAGGCGATCGCGCTACCGGAAAAACTGCGATCGCCCTCGATACGATTATCAATCAAAAGGGTAAAGATGTGATTTGCGTTTACTGCGCGATCGGACAAAGAAGTTCAGCAGTAGCTAAATTAATTTCTCAGTTGCGCGATCGGGGTGCGATGGATTATTCGGTAGTTGTAGTAGCTGGAGGGGAAACAACTCCGGGGTTGCAATATATCACTCCTTATGCTGCGACGACGATGGCTGAATATTTTATGGAACAGGGCAAAGATGTTTTAATTGTTTACGACGACTTAATTCAACACGCTCGAGCCTATCGTTCTTTATCTCTATTATTGCGCCGTCCGCCGGGTCGGGAAGCTTTTCCGGGGGATATTTTTTACATTCATTCCCGTCTGTTAGAACGTTCTACCCATTTAAAAGAAGAATTAGGAGGCGGATCTTTAACTGCTTTACCGATCGTTGCAACGGAAGCGCAAAATATTTCTGCATACATTCCCACTAATTTAGTTTCGATTACTGACGGTCAAATTTATCTTACTCCCGACCTATTTTATAAAGGTATTTTACCTGCGGTAGATGTGGGGCGATCGGTTTCTAGAGTCGGTGGTAAAACTCAGTTACCCGCTTATCGCGCTGTTGCTGGAGATTTGCGCTTATCTTATTCCCAATTTGAAGAATTAGAGGCTTTTTCTCGTTTTGGCACGCAATTAGACGAAGCAACGCGATCGAGTTTAGATCGGGGTCAAAGAGTCAGAGAAGTCCTCAAACAAAATCAATATCAACCGATTCCCGTCGCCGAACAAATTGCAGTATTATTAGCAGTTACTAACGGTCTTTTCGATAATATTCCTTTAGAAAATATCGCCGCAGCAGAAATTAAAATTCGTCAAAAAATGGTCGAACAATTGCCAGAATTTTGTCAACAAATTGCAGCCGGATCGAAATTAAACGAAAGCGATCGCACTGCAATATTAGACGTTTTAAAAGAAGTCAGAAGTCAGAAGTCAGGAGTCAGAAGTTAAAACATAATAGTTGTTCTGCTAATTGCAAATCAACGAACTAATTCCAAACTTAAAACTCCACTAACGACTAACTAATCACTGACTCATTACTTGCTACTTAAAAAACACTGTTGCCTCTTGCCTGTTGCCTCTTGCCTTTTTACTCGTTACTCACAAAAATTCTGACCAACTAACCTCATTAAAATGTCAAATCTTGAAGATCTCAAACGCAAAATTAATACAGCACAAGACTTGCGATCGGTAGTGAAAACCATGAAAGCTTTAGCTGCGGTTAGCATTCGTCAGTATGAAAAAGCAGTAATATCATTAAGCGAATACGATCGCACTTTAGAAATGGGCTTGCAAATTTTACTCAAACAAAATCCAGAATTTTTATTAATAGAACAGCCTAATTTACCTGGCGATCGCCTTGCTGTAGTTGTTTTTGGTTCTGATTGGGGAATGTGCGGTCAATTTAACGAAAGAATTGCCCAATTTACCACAGAACACTTAAATACTTTACCATTTTTACCCGCCAATAGATTAATTTTGACAGTTGGTGCGCGAGTGCGGGATAGTTTAGCCGCAAAAAAGATCGAAAGTCAGGCTTATTTTCCCGTACCCAGTTCGATCGCCGGCATCACCCAAATAGTTCAAGAAATAGTTTTAACCTTAGAAACATGGCGACAAGAAAGCCGAGTAACTCGGATTTTATTGTTTAGGAATTATCCTTATTCCGGCACTGCTTACCGTCAAAGTTACTTGCAAATTTTTCCCCTTAATTCAAATTGGTTGCAAGAATTAAAACAGCGTCAGTGGTCTTCTCGATGTCTGCCAACATTTACAATGGAAGAATCTGCATTAGCTTCGGCTTTATTTCGTCAGTATTTTTTTGTTTCTTTATATCGCGCTTGTGCTGAGTCTTTAGCTAGTGAAAATGCTAGCCGTTTGATGTCAATGCAAATGGCAGAAAAAAATATTTCCGAACGTTTGAGCGAACTTAATTTAGAATTTAACCATCAGCGTCAAACTGCGATTACTTCAGAATTACTCGATATTGTTTCTGGTTTTGAAGCATTGAGCGATCGGGGTTGAAACCGCATCGGGTCGGTCAGGGGTCAGGGGTCAGGGGTCAGGGGTTAGAGGTCAGAAGTCAGAGAGGGTATAAAGGTGTTTTAGTGCGATTGTTTTCCAATTTTTTATCCTACATGAATTCTAGAATCGGGATCTATCTCGCAAGTATATTTTTCAAAAAAATAAGACTAACAATACCTCTTATACTCTAAAATTATTTCACTCATATATTGCTATTAGTAGAGGAAGCTGGAGAAAGATCGACTTGGATACGTATTATAAAGATTTAATAGCTAAAGAATTTCTTGATTGTATTAGTAATACGATCGCGAGGATTAAAGCTCGAGAAAATAAAAAAAAAGCTCATAATAATCCGTTTCAAGAAATTCTTCTCCCTAAAGAAGCGGTATTTTGGTCGCGTTTCGAGAGGTCATTTAGCACCAGTTTTGGTCAAAGGCTTGTCGAGACAATATCTAAATATGTTGTCTTAGCTAATGGTGCTGAAGCAGCAGAAAACCAAAAGGAAATAAACTTTTTTTTATCTCAGAAAGAACTGACAAATATTAGAAATCATATTCAGGATTTGCTGAGCAAAAGATTAGGAAGAAAACCAACTTGGATTGAAGATTTGCGATCGGTACGCTGCGAAGATATAGAGAAAACTTTACCAATAAAAGCTAATTTCGATCTCTGGTATAAAAGAGCTAACAAGGACACTTATATTAGTATCAAAACTGTTAAACCAAACATAGACCAAACCTCAGTTGCTAAAGAAGATATGATGAAGCTGAAATGCTGTTATCCAGAGTGCGAAGTTTACTTTGGACTTTATTATAATCCTTTCGGCAATCGAAGAGAACTTTACGCTCATAACCCACATTTTAGCATCTTTGATATGCATAAAGATCCTGTTGTTCTAATCGGTAAAGATTATTGGGATACGATAGGAAAAGTAGGTACTTACGAAGAGGTCTTAGAAATTGCTGAAAATGTCAGAGAAGAAGCAAAAAAGATTATGGATCGATACAAACCGTAATTTAAACTATTAACTATATCGATCTTTTAAATAGATACTTTTCCAAGATTTACGATCGCAATTTAGATATCTTGAATATGGGAAATTTTCAGGAGAAAAAATTTTCTCGCCATTCATATGTTTAAGAATTAGTTTCCCTACAGCTTCTCCTAAACTAACAGAAACAGCATTACCAATTTGTTTGTATTGGTTTAGTATTTTGCCAGCTATAAACCAATCGTCGGGAAATTCTTGAACTCTTTTATATTCTTCGACAGATAAAGGTCGATCTAATTCTGGATGGGCTAAATCGGTTGCAGGCATCGCTGGATGGGTAACTAATGTAGGACAAGGTTTATCCCAGGCAATTCTTCTTAAGAATCCGGTTTTTCCTCCCCCTGCATAATATGACTTGCCTAAAGCTTCTTTTTGAAGTTCTAGGGGTAAATTTTTCCAGTTTTGCCCTGCTTTTAATAATCTGTAATACTTGAGCCGTTTTTCCGGGAAATTAATGTAGTTGTGTCCGTCAGAAGCTATCCCTGCGATCGCCTCACGAAACGTTCTCCATTTTGGCAAGTTAAACTCACTTTTATTTGAATGAGTAGGTTCTAAATAAGGTAATTCATGACCATCTCGATCGCAAATTAAAATTACTCTTTCTCTCATTTGAGGCGATCCAAAATTAGCAGCATTATAAAGATTAAACGATACTCCGTAACCAGCATTTTCTAGTTTGTTCAATATATATCGCAAAGCACCACCAGGTTTTTCATCGGCAGATAGCGGAGCATAATTTTCGCCTCGTTGGTTATGAGGTCTGTGTACTAAAGGTGCTGACAATAGACCCCTTACATTTTCAATAACTGCATATTTAGGTCTAATTTCTTCGATAAGTTGCACGAAGCTTAGAAAAACATTCCCTCTTTCGTCTTTAAAACCAAGCCGTTTACCAGCAGTGCTAAATGATTGACATGGCGGGCCGCCTACTATCAAGTCAACATCGCTATTTTTAGAAAATCCTGCAATATTTAATATTTCTGTAGCAGTGTAATTCCTGATGTCATCAATTAGCGGACAATCTGGCTTATTTTTTGCGATCGTCTGACGGGCATTTTTGTCAATTTCTGAAGCTAAAACAATTTCAATATCGCTTTTTTCTAAACCAAGATCTAACCCCATCGCTCCAGTAAAAAAGCTGAGTGCTTTGCATCGCGAAGATCTAGAAGAACTATTTCTAGGAGAATTATAAAGTTTTATTGGTTCGATCGCGCTTTGGGCGCAACTCTTCGAGATCGCAAAATTGTTTCTAAATTTATTTAACTCTGCAACTTCAATAACCCATTGTTGCCCTACTTTTTGGCCTATTATTTTTCCCGATCGCAACAGCTTTCTAATGTATTGAGGGGTATAACCGCAGGTTAAAGCAGCGTCACGGACACTAATCAATTGGGATTTCATTTTGTTTCTTTAACGAAACTATTTACAGTCCCTATTTTCTACTACAAAAAAAGAAGTGCTGTCAAGATCGGTAATAATTTTTTGCCCTTCTGTCGTCCATCCAGGTTTGCGAATTTTTTGCCAAAAAGCTTTTAGCATGAATATTTAGTGTAAATTTTCAGAGTTTACTTACTCGCAGAAATTAAGCCGAAACGAACTAAACCGCGATCGTAACCGTTACTCATTAAACTTAAAGACAACGCACCTTCAATAGTTTTCCAACCCGATCGCGCTAAACCGATAATTGCTTGAGGATTAATTGCAGATTCGATTACTATGTCCCAAAATGGTGCAACTGCGATCGACCAATCGTCAGAACAAATGTTCTTAAAGCCGATTTCTGTGACGATATTTTCGTATTCTGGCAGGGAAATAACGTAGGGTAGGCAATATACTCGATATATTTCTTTTAAATGTCTCTTTTCGTCTCCTGTGAGTTCTCCGGCCCATGAATTTGTGGGACGATGACACCAGGTTGCCATAATAAATTTACCGCCTGGTTTTAAAACGCGATAGCATTCTTGTAAAAACTTTTCTTTATCTGGCATGTGTTCGCCACTTTCTAAAGACCAAACCAGATCGAAACTATTATCCTCGAAGGGCATTTCTAAAGCGTTTGCTACCTGAAACTCTGCTTTTTCAGATAATCCTGCTGTTTTGGCTCTCTCTGTTGCTCTGGCTGCTTGCACTGGCGATAAGGTAATGCCTTTTGCTGTAGCGTTATATTTTTCTGCTAAATATAAGGTACTCCCACCAATACCACAACCAATGTCAATTATATTATTTGCTCGTTCTACTCCAGCCCAAAGTAACAATTCTTCAATTAAATCGATTTGTGCTTGACGGCGATCGAGTTTATATTTTCCTCCTTTGCCATAATAACCGTGGTGCATATGTTCGCCCCAAATATCTTCCCAGAGTTTGCTGGAATCGTCGTAGAATTCTTTAATTTCTTGGTATAAATTGGAACTCAATGGATTTTCTCGATTTTATTTGCGATCTTATTATATATTTTTTAGATATTTTTTTGATTGGAACGCTTCACTGGCTCGATCTTTTTAAGAGTAATATTTTAGTATAAGTTTAATTTGAGCTAGTTTAAGATCTTTGGATTATTTAAAATGTTGTTGTTAATTGTTTGCTTGGTTATTGCTGGGATAATTTATTTTTATTTATCATCAGCAGCCTCTAATTCTCAAAGTTCTTTGGGCGATCGCCTGCGAGATGGATTAGTAAATAGAAAAAATCAATGGAAATGTAACCCCTTGCGACAAGAATTGCGAAAAAGATTGGATGCAGATACGACCCATCGATTAATTATGTCTGCTAAATTAAGATATCCTGGCAAACCGGAACATTGGTATTTAGAAAAAGTTTTGTACGACCTTAAAAGAGGGAGATAAAGACACGTTACAAGTAAGTAGTAAGTAGCAAGTAATCAGTTTGCAATTGATTATAACAATTGAAAATCAACAGAACCAATTCTAGATTATTTATACCTACTACCTACGCCCTACTACTTTTTCCTGGTAAAAAAAATTAATTATCTACCTTGATTTGTGGTATTGACATTAATGAAGGGTAAAGTTCCGTCTCCTGTCATTACTTCGGGGAATTTTCCATCCCATTTATCGATCGCTTGTTTTTGCAATAATTCTGGGGTTAAATTTTCTCGCAAGACTTTTTG
>JASJCW010000181.1 GCA_030065265.1 Prochloraceae cyanobacterium | reverse complement strand
ACAATTTAATGTTGAAGTTGAAGAACAAGCAGATGTTCCACCTATCCCCATTAATATAGAAACCGACAAGGTAGGGGTGGAACATTTAAATGTTGAAGTTGAACAACAAACAGATGTTCCACCTGTCGCCATTAATATAGAAAACCAGAAGGTAGGGGTGGAACATTTAAATGTTGAAGTTGAAGGACAAACAGATGTTCCACCTATCCCTACTTATATAGAAAACCAGGAGGTAGGGGTGGAACAAAATCAGGTTGTAGATCAGGTTGTAGATCAGGTTGTAGATGTTCCACCTATCCCCACTAATATAGAAAACCAAAGGGTAGGGGTGGAACAAAATCAGATTGTAGATGAGGTTGGAGATGTTCCACCTGTCCCCACTAATATAGAAAACCAGAAGGTAGGGGTGGAACATTTAAATATTGATGAAAAGTATCAAAGTGCTGTCCCATCAGATGCCATTTATATAGAAACCGACGAGGTAGGGGTAGGACAGCCAAATATTGAACAAGAATCCCAAACTGCTGTCCCATCAGTTGCCAATTATATAGAACCCGACAAGTTAGAGGTAGGACAGCCAAATGTTGACGAACTCAACCAAGATGCTGTCCCATCAGTTGCCAATTATATAGAAACCGACAAGGTAGTGATGGGACAGAGTGAATCGCAATTTATCTTAGAACTGTTAGCAGATTTAGAGGCGCAGTCGCCAAGATTTAAGAGCTTAACCCAGATTGAAGAGTTATATAGCTTAGCATTTGAAGCCAGAATAAAAGCAGTCGAAGCCCAAATATTATCCGTCTGTCCCGACTTTTATTCTCGTTGGATTACAGCAGTTTCAACGTTAGGAGAAACTCTCCCAGTAGCGGTTAAATTAGACAAAGCGGATCGAGATTTTCAAGGCATTGGCTATCTCGAACAATGGCAAAAGGAAATAAGTAAGCAGTTCAAATTTATTCCAAATCAAGTAGGAGAAATAATATCAACAATAGGTCAATTTATAGGATTAGAAGTAATAAATGGGCAGTCTTTCAGTAGAATAATTATTAATGGAATAACTCACTATTGTTAGTCAGATAGGATTAAAAAGAATATGAATTTTTCAGAGCAAGAGGTTTTAAAGTTATTGCCAGAAACAAGATTAGAAGTTTATCCATGTGCGATGTTTTTAGAAGAATTTACATTGTCTGAACTGGAGTTGGCAGTAAAAGAGTATTTGAGGATTCATAACTTTGCTTGGAGTTCTTATACTTATCCTCAGCCAAAAGGCAGAGCCAAAGATTTAGATTTTACACAGCGAGATTTTCCCGAAGATATGTCGGATGCAATGTCGTTAGAGGCATTTGGGAGTTGGTTAGAAAGCAAGCCGTTAACGGAAGGATCTGCCAGAACATTTTGTCAAACAGTTTGCTCGATCGCCAAAGGTATGTCTGAAATCTATCGTTATTCAAAACAACCTTTTGAGCAAATAGAAGATACTTTTGAGAGTGCCCTCGCAATCCAGTACGCTTTATATCCCAAGTCTGGCAAATTGAAATCATAATTGTGCTCTCGGAGGGACAACCTATTTACCCTAAAAGTATTAACTTTTATTAAGATAATATAAGTAATCGAAATATTTAGGATGAATAAATTTAAAGTATGGTTTTTCTTCATAATCAGACTAAACATCCATTAATTCCTCAAAGCGATCGAGAAGCAGAGCGAAAATTAGCACAAAAAACTCAAAATTTTCGCAGAGATTTCTTTTTATTACTAAAAGAGCAAATTGAAGCAATCGCATCACAGAGCGCAAAAGAATCTAATAATCAAGTTTATGCTCGGGTTCGTCAACAATTAAATCAAAATCCTGATATTCAAGAGGGGCATCGACAGCGTACTTTACTGCAAGACGAGCTGTGGCAGCAAGTTATTAGTTCAATTAATGGCGATCGATTGAGATTAACCAAAGCTTTTGAATTTTATCATTGGCAGAAAAACCAGGGATTATTAGAATTAAACCCAGAAATGGAATATCCCGCTCATCAATTAAAAACTGAGATTCATCGCATGCCTGGTGGTTATTGTCAAAATTGCGATGAATCAGATTTTTTCACTGGAGCTATGTACGATCATGGGGTATTTCTTTATGGACAAGGATGGTTTGGCGGCTTAAATGATGAATTAGGTAAAACAGTAATTAATCATGTTTTATGGCAACATTATCCTCAATTAAAACCTCAAACTATTTTAGATTTAGGATGTAGCGTTGGACATAGTACCCTACCGTATAAAGAGGAATATCCTGATGCAGAAGTGTGGGGGATCGATCTGGGTGCTGCTTTACTTAGATATGCTAGTGCTAGAGCTAAATCCCTCGAGCGAGAAGTTTATTTTTCACAACAAAATGCAGAACAAACCTCTTTTCAAAATAATTATTTTGATTTAATTGTTAGCCATATTTTACTTCATGAAATCCCTAGCGGTTCAAGAAAAAAAGTATTTCAGGAAAGCTATCGTTTACTCAAACCAGGTGGTGTAATGATTCACATCGATAGTCAATCATTTTTATCTCCTTCTAATTTAATTACTCGTTATTTTCGAGATACAGAAGTTTGGGTTAATTCAGAACCTTATTTAGGATCTTCAAATTTAGCTGATTTGCAAAGATATGTCAAAGAAGCAGGCTTCGATCGCAAAGAATTTAAAGTAGATCTTGTCCCTGGTTATTACGCAGTTCAAAAGGGAAATGACAAAGCGGGATGGATGGCACTTTCTGTTAAAAAACGCTAAAAATAATCAGCATTGATGATGATTAATTGTCCCAATTTTAGCTGAAGGGAACGAACTCGAAAACAGGAATCCAGCTCCAACATTGGTTAGTTACTGTTTTTAGCTAAAGGTTTAAGTCAGTCTCGTTAGGAATAAGGCTGATTCGAGCTAGATTCTGCGTTGTACGAGCGGGTAAATCTTGATTTTTTAATTAGATAAGGTTAAAATAAAAACATAAACTAACTCAGTTGGTCGAGATGCCGTCAGAAAAGGAACGAGAATTAGGGAGATTAGAAGATCGGATGTCATTCATTAACAAAAGAATGGCAGAAATTCGTGCAGAAGGTCATATAGCTGAAGCTCGGACTTGGATACAGAAGTTTGTAGTTCCTAAGAAGAACGGCAAACGGTACTACTACTATCGATTAATGGAAGCTTGCGATAAGAAGTCTAAATCGGGTTCAATACAGGGTAAATTAAAGCTATACCTCGGTAATAAGGATAATCCTCAATATCACACTTATAAAGCCGCAATAAGACGGAGAAATGAATTACAAGAGCTAAAAAGAAGGTACGATAAGTTAACGGCACTTTACGAAAAACTCTTATCTACTGCTGTTAGTTATGGTTATCTGTCAGAGGCAGTTATAGAGGAAGAGTTAAAAAGAACCGAAACTAACAAAGATGCGATTGATTTAACTGTAACTAGAGAGTTACTCAAAGCTGTAGAAAGGATACAAGAGACAGTAAGCCAGCTTTCACGTTGGGTGGAAAGGGTAAGTAGCCTTGTTAATAAAATTATCGTTTTCAACCAGGGTTTATCCCAGGGCAAACGCATCTAAATTTTGCAACCCCAATCCAGTAAAGATTCCCTGAATTGATAAAAAATCAATGGCAATAGCTAGAAGCTATAACTCGCTTATAGTCTAGAAATTAGATGCGATTCCCCTCGGGTTTATCCCTAAATTAAAGCTACTTACTCCCTCCCGGATCGAAGCGATTGGGGAAAAATTGGGCGTAAATCCAACAGATGTTAGTTTTGGGAGTGGATAGTTGGTGGTGCGATCGATGTGAGCATTCCTCTAGAAAGATTAGAAACGATCGCAAGGCTAAATCGGGAGTTGAATCTCATTGAGCTAGAAGCAACTAAAGGGTTAAATCTAATCCGAGAGTTAATCGCTTTGTTTCCTGAGAATCTGGTGTTGATTCAATTGTTGGCGACTACCTTGGCAACTGAACTTAACTGAGAAAAAATAGTTAAACTCTTAGGTAGACAAATAAACTCAACGGGATTTGCATCAAATACTTCTCCATCTACTACTAATTTTTGAGTCGGCTCGGTAGTTAACTTAAGTTTATTGGTACGCAAACGAATTAGATTTTGATCTTTAACTTCTAATTTAGCTAAAGCAGAGGCGAGTAAAGCGGCTGATGTATTAATGCCCTCAAGCCAAGTTTTAGATACAGGAATTGTCACTTCTAAAAGACCATCATCGGGAATAACAGCACCAAAGCCCTGAGCCATAATCGAAGTAGCAGGAGCAGCATTAGCAATCGTAACCGCACCTGTTTGAACATCTAGAACTTGACCGTCAATTTCAATTTGAGCTTGAAAATCTTGTTGAGTAAAAAATTGCTGCGCTCCAGAAAGTACGTAAGCAAAAGTTCCCAAGCGATTTTTGAGCTCTCGATTGGCTTGATCGACCATCCCCGCTTCAAAACCTACCCCAGCTAATAAAATCATCGGAATTTGATTACAATAGGCTGCGTCTACCATTCTCGTATTGCCTGCGGCAATAGTTTCACAAGCCAGTTTGAGTTGACTCGGCAGCCCCAAAGCAACCGAAAAAGCATTGGCAGTACCACGAGGAATAACACCTAAAGGTATTCCCGTTTCAATCGTTGCTCCAGCGATCGCTGATACTGTGCCATCTCCTCCCGAAGCAATTAGGCAACCGATTTGCTCTTCAGTTTGATTGGCTTGAATTTTAGCGATTGCTTCTCTGGCTTGAATGGCTGGGTCGAGTCCTGGTTGGGTAAAAATAGTGTGAAGATTCATTTGGGGTTGGAGAATGCGACGAATCATTTCTAAATCTCGATCTGGATTCCCTTGTCCGGCCACAGGGTTGAAAATCAAATAAGCATCTCGCCGTTTGGCTACTGCTTGAATCGATAATTCGGCAGTGGAGATATTAGTAGCTAGAGGGATATCGTAAAAGTTACAGACCCTAATCAGAGCTTGACAATCAGGTTCGGGAAATTGAGAATTTAGCAGATCCATCAAAAAGATTACGCCAACTAGTTCCCCTGTAACAACTTGGGCTGCTATCTGTAAGATACCTCCTTGAGAACTCGATTTGACTTGATTGACAGATAATCCTGTTTCTTGCTCGATCTTTTGTCCTGTGGCACTTGTAGCAATTAGATCGTAGCGAGCTAGAATCGAGGAATATTTTTGGGCTAAGACAACAATCTCATTCTTTCTACTATCTTGAGCAATCAAGGCAATGGATGGCGACATAATTAATCTCTTCTGAGAAATTAAAGTAATCGTACATTATTATTATTATTATTATTATTGTTCGTATATTTCTTCTAGATTTTACTTATGGCAGATAATAAGGTGATTTCTTAGAAAGAATAATATACCATCTTGGCAACCTAAAACTAATTCCACGCTCGCAGGATCGATCTATGAAGGTGGTATATTCTTTCCTGGAAAAGACCTAACAAGTTAACAGCATTGTTTCACACAGGAGGAAAAAAATATGGGTTTCAAATACATCAATGAAATAGCTACATCCGAAAACATTAATCAACTGCTTACTTTAATCGATCGCGTTGCAGGAGCAAATTCTGATGTTAATAATGTGTTTGATATTACCGATATGCTGCGGGATAGTCCCCAGATGGAGCAATGTCTGAAATGGATGAAACAAGATCCAGCTACAGCCAAAATGATTGAAGAACAGTACATGGGTGCAGACTACGATCTAGAGGCAATGCTAAAAATGCCAAAAGGTTCTCTCGGTTGGACTTATGCGAAAGTAATGACCGAGATTAACTACGATCCTAAATTCTACAGACTGCGTGAAATCGAATCAGACACTGATTACGTGATTAATCGCATTCGCAAAACCCACGATCTCCACCATATTTTGACAGGATTCAGTATGGATGATTATGGTGAAGCTGGAGTAATTTCCGTGACAGTTGCTCAAACTGGCTATCCTGGTTGGATGCTAATCGATATTCTGTCGATGTTGTTGAACTTTTTTGCAGGAGATAACGACCTCGGAATAGATGTGGAATATGACTTTGATACGATCTCAACAGGAATTAAAATGGGTCGAGCAGCCAAGCCTTTGTTTCCTGTGAAGTGGGAAGAATGCTTTGAACTTCCTTTGGAACAATTACGAGCAGATTTGAATATTAAGCCTGTTACTGAAGGTAGATGGAGTTGGTATACTCGTCCTAATTTACGTGCAGCGGTTGAGTTAGACGTATAATTAAAATCTTCAGATAATTCCCATTTCTTGCGCCAAACTATACTTTGAATACCTGATGCTTGTGTATCAGACGGCTTTGTTGCATGAAGGGGATCGATCGAGAATGAAGAATGGGTATTCTAGCAAAAGATAATCAACTTTTCCTAAGATCGATCGCTAATCATCAAATGAAAAAATCCCCGAAACAGACTTATAAAGTCAAAAACTGGAGCGAATACAACAAATCTTTAAAGCAGAGGGGAAGTTTAACGTTTTGGATCGACCGAGAAGTTATCGATGAGTGGGAAAATCAACAAAAAACTGGACGCAGAGGAGCATCTAATAAATACAGCGACATAGCCATTAAAACTATGGCCACATCCATCTGTGGCAACTAGCTTGAATAACTTGGCTAATTTATACGAATCACAGGGAAGATACTCCGATGCCGAACCCCTCTATCTCGAAGCACTAGCAATAGTGGAACGAGTATTAGGTGTAAATCATCCGAATACTATTACAGTTCGCAGAAATCTTGAATATCTCCAAAATAATAAAGAAAAATAATTGTTAAATCTTAGGGTCGATCGCATATCCGATTAAAAAATCCAGAATATATTAAGAAAGTTAAAGAAAAGTATAGATATCTTAGTATAATCAAGGATGCTGATTTGAATTGAAAAAAATGAGCCACAGCAAAGGATTAGCCAATTTGGTAACGGGCCACGTTTTTAAAAATTACACTCCGAGGACTAGTTGTCACGATCTAAATCTATATCAAGAATGGGTCGTTTCATTGATCGAACAAAATCGCAGCAGTGAAATTATCGGTTACAAAGATTGGTTGAAGAAAATCGAAAAATAAGATTAATCCTACGCCTAAAATAGTCGAGACTGCTAAGTTAGAGAATACTTTGCAAGGTTAATTTCGATGACCATTGGTAAGTTTCTGAAGAGGTCGATGGTATTGCCAAAAACCTTTACTGTAACCTTCACGATATTCTTTTTTAACAATGAATTCTCTAGATGGTTCTTTATTAGCTAAACCATCCAAAAATCCTAGATCTCGTAGGTTAAATTCTGAGTCTTTATTCATGCAGATTTAAAATCTTGTTGTTCTTGTTCTTCTTCTAAAGCTTTCGCTAAGGTGATTCTGACAAATTCACGCCAATTGTCTTTTTTCTTTAATTTATTCATTACAGATGGAGGCATTCTGATTGACATATTGTCGGTTAAAGCCTCATCTCTTTCAGTTGTGAATCTAGTTTTTTTGGAAGGGTTGGGATTTGGCATCTTAAAGTCATTACGGTCTCTATGCACATTATATTCGCGAAGGCATAAACCAAATAATTATCGATTTATAAAAAAATGTATTTTTTGCTTGCTTATCCATGCGCTCACGGATATAATAAAATTGTTCGTTTAAAAGCGACCGCGCAGATTGAACCCCTGATAGCGATCGCTTTGGTAAACAATTACTCCATAAGGAGAGATATTTAAATGATAAATTACTATCTCGAGTTAGAGCAAGAGCAGAGAGAACTAGAAGCATTAAATGGAATAGAAGAACAGCTAGATAAAGAATCAGATCTGTATGGCGCAGGAAAATTTGATGCTGTCATAGGAGCAGAACCAGATCCAGTTTTAACGGCAAATGAATCATATCGACGTGGATATGATGAGAGTTTTTGGCAATTCTATTACAAAAAATATGGAATTCAAATAGCAACTGAATTCTAGAAAGTAACGGGGGAAGTATTTGATTTTACTTCCCTAATAAGCATTACAAATCTAGATATCCCTTCAACGAACAAATCGAGAGATATTACAGAATCACTCTGCTTCAAACTAATACCAAATAAAACAAACAGTCAAACAAATCTCAATCATTCTAGGAGAAAAGAATCAATGTTTGTCAATGCATTTGAATTACCGGAAACTAGCAATGGAATCGTTCATTTTCCAGGTTCACCTCGTCAATATCGAGCCGATTGCAAAGCAGGAATATTTAAGATTGGAGAAACAGATCCTCTTGGTAAATCAATTGAAATGGAGATTATAACTTACAGAAGTTTTAACGCCGAGCTATTTGGATATCGATACCAGCTATGGGTAGAAGTATTCTTTATCGATAAAGAAAATACTGTAAGCCATATTCTCTTTAAAACCGAATCAATAGCTAATTTCCTCGAACTAATGAGAAAATTGACAGCTATTAAAAAATCAATTGGCACTCAAATAGTAAGAGCTAAAACTGCCAAACGCTCTAATGATAGTGGCACATATTACGCTGTTGAATTTGAATCAAAAGATAACGACTCAGACAGAATTAAACAACTGTCTGATTTCGTTAATTCTAATATCAATGGAATCTATTCAGCTCGTTTAGCGGATACTTTTGATAAGCCAGAAGAAACTAAAGAATTATCTTCTAATAATGGCTCAACCAAAGCTATTCAACCTTCTCAAGAAGGGGAAGATTGCTAGAGCAGAATATGCTTTTCTAAACGGGCGAAATTAAAGTTAGTTCGTCCGCTTGAAGAGAATAGTCTCAACTTAATTGAATTTTAAGAGTTGGGTTGAGGCAATTCTATTTTTGGAGTTACCGAAAAGACATTTGTCAAAGAGTTAATCCATCAATTGCTGAGATGGTGTGCTCGGAAAAAGATTGGCAAAAATCAGCTGTAAGTGGCAGGAGTAAAATGCTTTATAAACCATAAAAAAAGATTTTAAATTAATGGAGTGAGTGAGATTCAACTAACTTCTTTGCGATCGTCAACGCCCCCCAAACGTTGAACTTTAACATCTTTCCATTCGATGAGAATGTTGCCATCTAAAGCAGTAATGATGTCTAAAAAAGTTTCTAAAGTGGGGTTGCCATCATCAGAAATAGCTTTGGCGACCATATTGCGACGATTGACAGGAGTAGCTTTGGAGTCACCTTTATCGCGACGAATTTGACAGTAACGACGATTAAGAGTGGCTAGATCAATACCTAATTGTTCCATACGCGCTCGAATCACACTCATATCCATTAAGACTTGCCTTCTTAGCTTTCTCTTTAAGTCTAAAAAGGCATGAGAACAAAATTCAATTGTTTGGCTCATTGTGAAGGTGTTTTGCAAACTATTATATGGTTTAAAAAACTTAAAAACAAGTATTTAAAAACACAATATATGCCATATAAAGCATAATAAAGAAAGAGAATAAATCTAATCAGGATTAAAAACCTTCTCAGAGGAGTGATGACAAAGGTTGTGGGATTTTTATGTCCGTTTTTCTTGAATCATAAGTCATTAGTGAGGGGGACAGAGCCATGAGCGGTGACTGGGAGCGTTATAGCAAGAGAAATTGTCCGGTATGCTTCGGGGCGAGAAATGACTGTAGGAGAGATAAAAGGACAAACATAGTACGCTGTCGCTATCGCGGAGCAACATCGCCCAGGTATTATTATTTGCGGGATGACTCGCTCGGATTCGGGATGTATCAATTAATCGAAGATCGCGAAGCCTGGAGCAAAGAGCAAAGGCAGTTATCCGAGTTCGAGAAAGAACAAAGGAGGTTAGCCGATCTCGAAATTAAACGACAAAGAGAAGAAGCGATCCCGCAGGGATCCGCTTCGCGGCGCGCCGCACAGTATGCGAATTCGTTATCGATTGAAGAACGCGCCCTCGCTGAAAGCGAGATCCGCTTTGCGGATCGCCAAATTAGAAAAATCTTAGACCAACTCTGGTTATGGCCGTCTCACTTAGAAAAGTTAAGAAAACGCTTTTCAGTATTAGGATTAGAAGCTAAGAAAATCGATGAGCTAATTAAAGAAGCAGATTGCAAATCAGTTCATCAATGGCAAGGATTAGATATTCCAGTAAGCGATCTTTTCCCTGGTGTACGATTAGGGGGCAAATCGCTGCTAATTCAAGGCGATGGGATACTTATTCCCATTAAGAACGAAGAAGGGCTTTATATCGGCTTACAACTGCGTCTGGATCGACCAACAGAAGGTAAGAAGTATGTTTGGTTAGCTGGAGAAAGAAAAAGGGCAAAGAGACCAAGTTCCAAGTTGCGGACAGGGGAACTGCCTATGGCCCTTAACTTCCCTTCACATAATTGGAATGATATTGATACTATCGGATTAGCCGAAGGAGTGGGATTTAAAGGGTATTTAGCAGCACATAGACTAAATATTCCTTTTATTAGTGCAAGCGGGGGGCATTTTTATAAGTCGCCAAAATTATTAAGACATTATTTAGATTTCTTAGGCTGTAACAAAAGTACACAAATAGTCCTATTTGCGGATGCAGGATCTATTAAAAATAAATCAACCCTGAGTATATATAAGAATACAATTGCACTAATTGAAAGTTGGGGATACAAAGTAAAAATAGGTTGGTGGAATCAAGTCGAGAAGTCCGTCGGCGACATTGATGAGATAGACCAAGATAAATTAAAGGAGATCGAGTATTTAAGTTGGAATGAGTTTATAGCCAAAGGCAACCAAGAGATCCGAGAAGCGTTAAATTTAATCAATCGGATCGACCGAACCGCAACCGAATTAAAGCGAATTGAGAAAAAACTAAAACGGGAGCAACAACGCCAAGAACGATCCGAACGAGAGAAAATTTTAGCCGAACTAACACCAGACGAATATAGTCGTAAACAGTATCAAGAATACCGAAAACTCAAAGATTTTAATGGCAAAATTGATATTACTGTTCATGAAATCCGATTACCAGATTTAATTTCTCGCTGGAATATGAGAGGAATTCTAGTACCAAAGTCCGAAAAAGGTACGGGGAAAACTTATCGATTTAATGAGCTAAAAGATCGGGCATTAGAATTAGGAATGAAAATAGTTAGCTTCGTACCGCGCCGAGGTTTAGCGCGAGAACAAGCGGCGAAAATGAAGATGAACTATATCGACCAAGAGGGCTTTTTTAAAACTGAAACTTATACCGAAGAAAGAAAAGTAGAACACCGTCAAATAAATTTGCTGGGTGAGGAGGAAATTACTTATACAATAGAAACTGTAACTAGGCATAGACTAGTTACGGTAGAGAACGCCATAGAAGCAGACACGATCGTACTTTGCTACGACAGCATTCATAAGCTGCGGGGATGGGATTTCTCAAATACCTTAATCTTCCTCGACGAACTAGAAACCGGAATCAAACACTTGACGACTTCTAGCACTCTGGCGGATAAACGCGGCGAAGTGATGACCCATTTCGAGCAATTCATTAACGAGGCTTTAAGTAACGGTGGAGGAGTAGTCGCGACTGATGCCGATGCGAGTAATATTGCAGTTAACTATTTACATCGCTTAGCTCCATTTGCCAAAATAACTAAAGTTCTCAATACCCATCCCACACCAGCACCTTGGGATATCGATCTTTACCGGGGTAGAAAGCATAAGAAAAAAGTTATTAACGAAATAATTGATGCGATCGCATCTAATCAAAAAATAGCAATCGCAATGGATTCCCAAAGCGACGCGAGAGCGATCTTCGCTGAACTAAAAGAAAAATTCCCCCACCTCGCAGATTCCTTTAAAGTTCTCGACAGCGAAGCAGCCGAAACTAAACAATGTAAAGAATTTATTCAGGATATAAATGGCCAATTATTGCGAA
>JASJCW010000007.1 GCA_030065265.1 Prochloraceae cyanobacterium | reverse complement strand
GAAGACGGATCTTTTCCCGAGAAAGTAAATCCAGAAATTGTGAAAATTCAGCGCGTAAATTCCGAAAAAGGCGCAGAACAATTGAAAAACTTGATTTCTGCCCATTGCGATCGCACTAACAGTCAAAAAGCTAAGACTATTTTAGATAATTGGGATTCTTACGTCAGTAAATTCTGGCAAGTAGTACCGCCTTCTGAAGAAAACAGTCTAGAAGTTAATTCTAATGCTGTTGTAGAAGAATCTAAATCTTTGACTCCTGTTAGCAAATAGTCTCGGTTTCAAACCCTCTTTTACTAAAAATAGAAGAGGGTTAAGATGTAATCTTACCTTGCATCAATCGTTTTCTAGACTGGCATACCCAGAAACACTTCAACGTAGATGCATCGTGTCTAGTAATAATTAGTAGAGCTATGCTGTCATTTATATCCCAAAGAGTTAAGTACAACGATTGGTCGGATTCTTCAAAGAGCGAAAACTAGATAAAGACGACGCATCATAAATGCGCTGCCTAGTTTTCATCCAGGTGGGTTATTTATAATTTTCCTAATTTAGTAAATCCAAGCCTTCGAGCTAAATTTTTAGGTAATATATTTTCTTCACTAATAACAGCACGAACTTTAGTGTATCCAGCTAAAATAAGGCGATCGAGACTAGCTTGAAAAACAATCGAGCTGATATGTCTGCCTTTATAGTTATTATGCACTACTATACAATCTATTAGAGGACAATCCCTTTCTTTCCAATAACTAATCAAACAAACACCAATTAGTATTCGCTCTTTCCAGTATCCACAAGAACAATTTAGAAGTGGACTGTGTTTTTTACCAGTAAAATAAGCTTCTATATCTCGAGCGGCGGCAATACGATTATTGCGATCGTGGAATTGAGGATCTAGAAATCCACTTAACATTATATCTACCAAAGCGGATTTATCTTCTGGCGCGATTGAGCGCATTCGCTCAGAAAGATGACTTTTGCGTTTATATTTTTGCCGTTCGGTAATTAAATTTAATTCATATTCGTATATTGAACTCATCGGATTCTAATCGTTTGGAAGAGATAATTACTATTTAAGAATACATACAAATATTTTTCTTTCTTAATCGATCTCAGATCGCTCTTTTTTTTTAATTCTCGCAAGCTCGTGCTGAGCAAAGCTCAGATCCCTGCGGGATCGCATAATTTATTTTGAAAAAACTTATTTAAATACCAAACACATATTTTTGTCTTTTTGTCAAAAAAACTTTTCTAGCGTTACTCTCTTTTACAAAAAGAAGTATAAAATACGTTTGAAATTATTTTGACTATGAATTAAAAATATACGCAAAAAGTAGGTTCTAAGAGACGATACTTATCAATATAAAAGGTATATCTAAAATTAGATATAGTAAACCCTTGGTAGGAATATCTAAATATAGCATTGAAACCCAGTAAATACGTCTTTAAAAAAATTGCTGTTATGAAAGTTAATATAAGCAACTTCAAACGAATAATAAAGGATATTGAAGCTTGACTTATCTATAAAGGGAGAAATATTTCAGAAAATGTCTTTAGCAGCAAAAATAGCGAGGCGATCGAGTTAACTATAAATTTAGTAACTGAGGAATTAAACGATCGACCTGTTGGGGATGAAGAAAATCAGGACGAGGATGTTTACCTAGAGTTGTATCGCAATTTAAGACCGCTTCGCGCATATTTTCGGGAATGCAATCGACTCCTACTGCTGCACCAATTAAACCCCCGACAATACAAGCATTAGTATCGGTATCTCCTCCACCTGCTAAAGTTTCTGCAATGGCATCTTGATAATCCGAACCTAATAATAAATGTCTGAAAGCGTGAGTAAAAGCAATTTTAATAAAGCCGATCTGGGGAAAATAAGCAATATTAACGTTATTTTCCGCATCATCCAGCCAACTGCTGACTTCTTTCCAGCTACTATATTCGTAATCGTATTTGGCTAAACTTTCTCGAGAATTTAACCAAGTTCTCGCATTATTAAAAGCTAAATTTCGATTCCCTGGATATTCGATTAAACTAGCGATCGCAATACTATAACAAGCAACTGCAAAACCGCAGCTAGGATTGGGATGGGATAGAGAAGTGTCTTGTCTGGCAAGATCGGCTATTTCAGAAACTTCTAAATTATGTCCC
Organism: Prochloraceae cyanobacterium; assembly: GCA_030065265.1. Lineage (GTDB taxonomy): Bacteria > Cyanobacteriota > Cyanobacteriia > Cyanobacteriales > JASJDA01 > JASJDA01. The sequence continues at coordinate 33,783 of JASJCW010000007.1, read as the reverse complement.
CAGATGCCTAAAGGTGTATTTCGCATTAAACTGCCGTTAGCTTTTGAATACAAACAAAATTTAGAAGCCGATCGCTTCATTACTCTTGCATAACCTTCTTGGCTAACATCAATATTTCTGTACGAACCTAAAGAACTTGAAGTAGTAAAACCCATATCAAAAGGATTTGATTCTACCCATTTAGCATAGTTAGCGGCGATCGCTTCGAGATCGAAAGTGTTACTTTCAGCTAAAGCTAAAGCCAAACATAAAGTCAATTCCCCATCGTCGGTAATTTGACCTGGTGCTACTTGTAAATTGCCACCTCCTGGCATACTCATCGCCCAGTCTACTTCTTTTGATGTCGGATCGTGTTGCAAAAATTCTAAAGTTGCCCCCGCAGCATCCCCTACGAAAGCACCCAACAAACAACCTTTAGCAGCATTATATTTATCTTGATTCATCTTAGTGATTTTCAAAAATAAAGACTATTGTAGCAAACTGAAAATAGTCGATATACAGGATAGAAAAATAGTTTAAAATTGGTTGATTTCGCTCGCTTTTTCAATAGAAAGATAACTGATTTTTCTCTAAAATTAAAATCGCAAAGTCACAAAATGGTTACAGATCTAGTAACTAGATAGTAACTAGAAAAAAACTATAATAGCGATCGCAATTAAAGCAAGCAGATCGTAACTCGATCGAGCGAACAAAATTACATCAAGTTTAAATAATTAATAATTTAAAACAATCCCAATCTAATTATGCAACAACTATTAAAGAAGGCATCTAAATTTATCAATTCTCATTTTATGGTCTTTATTACCATCGCGATCGTTTTAAGTTTAATCTTAATTGGTTCTGTAGGTTGGAATGTTTGGAAAATGTACGAAGGTTTTACCACAGTAGTCAGAACTGAATTTGAACTTGAAAATTTAACCGGAGAAATAGTTTATTTAGATGAAGCGTTAACTATGTCAGCTAGAATGGCAGCAGCTACGGGAAATCTAGACTGGGAAGAGCGTTATCTCAAATTTCAACCTCAATTAGATGAAAACATTAAAAAACTAATTGCGATCGCTCCAGAAGCATACGAACCTCACGCTATAGAAACAAATACAGCTAACATTAAACTGCAAGAAATTGAGGCAGAATCTTTCGATTTAGTTCGTCAAGGTAAAGAGTCGGAAGCTTTTCAACTTTTATTAAGTCAAAAATACCAATTTGACAAGGAAATTTATGCCAGAGGCATAAACAAAACTGTAGCGGCTTTAGAAACTAGAATTAAGTATAATATCGATTCTTACCGCGAACGTCTATTTTCTTCTGCTTTATTTAGCATTTTTAATTTTCCAATTTTACTATTAGTTTGGATGACTATTTTGAGTTTAGTCAATTGGTATATCTCCCAAAGAAAAAGATCGCGTTTGATTTTACAAGCGATGAATTCAGAACTAGAAACTGTTAATAGAACCTTAGAAGATCGAATTAAAGAAAGGACGATCGAACTTGAAGAAGCGGTCGAAAAGGCAGAATCAGCAAACAAGTCTAAAGATATATTTTTAGCTAATATTACCCACGAACTCCGTTCTCCCCTCAATAGTATTTTAGGATATACAAAAATCCTTCAAAAAGATAAAAATTTAAATTCGATTCAATGCGATCGCTTAAATATTATTTGGCAAAGCGGAACTAATCTATTAACTCTAATTAACGACATTTTAGATTTTTCTAAAACTAATGCTAAAAAAGTAGAACTCAATCCTAACTTAATATACTTAGAAAGCTTTTTAAAAAAAATCACCGATCTCGCTGAGATACAAGCCAGAGAAAAGGATCTTTCCCTAAATTTAGAAACCGATCCGGCCTTACCAATTAGCATTAAAGCCGATGAAAAAAGGTTGAGACAAGTATTAATTAATCTCTTGAGTAATGCAGTTAAATTTACTACAGTGGGGGAAATAACTCTAAAAGTTTGCGTTCTAGAAGAATCAGCTCCCGAACCAGATCTAGCCAACGTTCGTTTTGAAATAAAAGATACTGGTATGGGTATGAATTCTGACCAATTAGAGATAATATTTAAACCTTTTGAACAATTAGATAATATTCAATCTAAACCAATCGGGACTGGTTTAGGCTTATCGATCGCCAAAGAATTAGTCGAGTTAATGGGAAGTCAACTCAAAGTTACCAGTCAATTAGATCGGGGATCGACTTTTTGGTTCGATCTTACCCTTCCAGTAGTGAAAATGCCTGCAAATTTACCACAAAAAGAATTTGGCAAAATCTTGGCTTATGAAGGAAAAAAGCGTAAAATTCTCGCAGTCGATGATAAAAAAGAAAATTGCCTTTTATTAACCGAAATACTCGAACCAATGGGCTTTGAGGTAACAACAGCCAGAAACGGTCAGGAGATGTTATTGATGGCAAATGCGATCGAACCAGACTTAATTTTGCTGGATTTATATATGCCAGTCAAAACCGGATTTACCTCTTCTAAAGAAATACGTCAAATACCACAATTAAAAGATATTCCCATAATCGTCATTACGGCTGCTTCGATCTCTCAAGAAACGATCGATTATCTTGGTTGTCAAGCTGTCATCTATAAACCGATCGACGAAGAAGAGTTATTGTTAAACTTAAAGAAGTGTCTGGATCTAGAATGGGTTTACTTCCAAGCTTCTTAAAGATCCAGTTTGAGAGCAATTGATATTCTTGTTTTCAAAGGGTCGCGAGTCCCTAATAGTTCGCGACCAAAATTCTTTTCTAAACAGGAATGCTAACATTAAAATTGGCAAAATCTACGTAAGTATTATTTGGAGTAGCCCAAGATGAATCGCTACCACCAAAGAAAGTCGAAAACAATACTCCATCAATATTCAGGCTATCAACACTACGGAAATTTAATCCAGAAAAATTTGCAACTTGAACTCCATCCAATGAAACTTCGATCGCTCCATTATTTTGGCCGACATCATTAAGATATACTTCTTGTTCTAGATGGTGCCAAACGCCCGGAACAAATTGCCAATCACCTCGACCTAGTGAAGTTCCATAGTTAGTGCTGGTCGGTAAATAAGCATAAACTTCTGCGTCGCCATTAGTTCTCCACATAAAACGAGTCGAAAATCCATCCGTACCATCGGGAATATTGCCGCCAGTATTTCCCGTTCCACCATACAATCCTGGTAATTTACCGCCTTTGACAAAATCAAAATTATCAGAAAAACGAAGATAGTAACTCAACTTTAATGTATCTGATGAAGGAATTCCTAAATCGCCAAAAAATTGCGCCCCACCAATAGGTTCGCCAGTCTTTTTTGAATAAGAAGGCGTGACAGATCCGGCTGGATAGTAAGTTCTTAAATAAGTATCAAACAAATCATCGTTTAAAGGAGGATTAATAACTTCAAGGTTTTCTTCACCCCATTGACCCTTATTGAGAAGTTGCCAATTATTCTGCCAATTTAAATCGCTAAAATCATCAGACCAAAGTAAAGAAATAGGTTCGTCAGTCGTGACTGGATTGGGATCGGTAACTAAGCTAATTTCGATATTAGTTAAAGATATTTGATTAAAATTTGAATCTATAGCGTTAAAGGTATAATTTATGCTATCTAAAGTGTTATTGTCGTTTAGATTCCCTTTAGCTTTAAACCCGATAGTAATAGAATTGCCTGCCGAAATGGTCGAATTCCAACTTGCACTTGAGAGGGAATAAATATTATTAGAAAAGTCAGCTATTTCTCCATTCCAAATTGAAACTATTTCAAAATTAGGGGCTAATTCTAAAAGCCAATTATTCCAATCACTCAAACTGTTATTTTTAACAATTATTTCTCCAGTAAATCCTCCATTCCAACTTTTAGTAACAGAAAAAGATATATTACTAGTCATATTTTTGATTTGATAACAAGTTTTTAAGACTCGCTCGATTATTAACGGCAGCACTATCGTAACTTAAAAAAAGTTTCAATAAAGTGATATTGATTAACATAAAGCTTGCTTAATCTAACAAAGTAGTTTCTAATGTATTTCAAGCAACATTTTGCCTTCTCAAAGCACGGATTAAGCCTCGATATTCTTGTTGTAAGTATTCAATATTTGGTACTTGTTGGCCGTATTTCCAAGCAACATAAGCTGTAGAGATATTGCTAACTACTTCGGCAATAACTTTCTCGTGCCGATCGCGATAATTGTTAGCAAATTCTAAAGGAGTTTGAGCTGGATGTTTCGGAAAACCGCGATCGCTCAAGACTTTTAACATCTTGAAATAAAGACGTTCGATCGGATTTAATTTAGCAAGACGACGATTGTAATTTATATTTTGAAATTGATTCCAACCTAGCCAAATTAACAAGCCAATAATTGTCAGTAATATTAAACCGGAAATTACCCCTAACAAACCGCTCGAAACAAAGCTTAAAATCTTAGCCAGAACACCTAAGATACCGCCAATTACATAATTCCAAATAGTAGCAAGAAAACCGGTAATCGGATCTGGCAACCATCCAGCAACCCACTTCCATAATTGCGCTAAAATTCCAAAAGTTTGGTCTTCTTCAAAAGAAACTGGAATTAGTTCGTGTCCGGGAATTGGATCGAAATCGAACCAACCGTAATTAGGAAAATAAACTTGAGTTAAAGCAAAAGCATTGGTGTTTTTAACAATATAATATCCGGTAAAAGGATTAAATTGACCCGGGCCGAAACCTGCAGCTAATCTAGCTGGTATGCCGATCGAACGAAGCATTACCGTTAAGACAGTAGAAAAATGATCCGCATAACCACCTTCATATTTAAATAGAAAAGCTTCGACTAAGTCTTCGTTCTCTTCAAAAAAAGGTAAATCTTTTTGAATGCTGTAATTTTGTTTGAGTGCTTGAGCTAAATAAAGAGCTTTTTCATAAGCTGAAGTCAATGGCTTTGGCGATCTAGCCAGAATTTCTTCAGTTTTCTGGCTCACTTTATCTTGAATTTCCGGTGGAATTTGTAAATAGTATTTCGTAATATTTTGACGATATTTTTCAGGAGCTTGACGAAGTAAAGTGCGATCGCGATAGGGAACTTGAGAAATAACAGTATAAGTCAATCCATCGACTAAACCGACAGGCGATCGCAAACTTCCTTCAGGATCGATAGCGATTTGTTGGGTTGGAAAATAAACAAATTGTGGATAAGAAAGGGCAGGAATTAAATTAGGTAAATTAGATACGATCGTATAACTTTGAACTACTTTTTTGGTTCTTTTAACTTTAATTAAATTGGCAACATAGAAACGAGAATATAAATTAGATCTGTCTATATTAGTAGTCTGCTCGTCGCGAGAAACTTCCCAACCTTGACCGGTATAGCGATCGAAAGATAATACTTGCCAAAATCCCGGAGCTTGCGATCGCACTCGCATTACCGTCTTTTCTTTTAATTGTCCCCGCAAATTTTGATTGATCTTGCTATTAAATCCATAATAAAAAGTTTCGTCTATTTCACCTTTTCCTTCTAATGGAGCTTTGCTGCGATCTTCACCTCCCCCATTGCCATCTTCATTCTCTTTACCAGGAGAAACGTAGCCAGGATTGAGAATTCCCCGATTTTCTGGATCGAAACTTTTATTTTCTAAATCAATTGGGCTGCTAACGGGAAATGTTTGAATTTGATACCCTGGAAATCTAGGCATTAAGGCAAAAATAGTCAGACCTAAACCGATAATAAGTAATAAAATAGTTAAGACATTTTTAGGAGCTAAAGGAGAAAATTGCTGTTTTCTTTTGTGATTTGATTTTGCTTTCGAGCTAAACTTTTTGCCCCAATTTAAATCGATCGCTTCTAAACCTAAACGAGAGCGATAATCTAAAACTAATGTGGGTAAGGCAATAATTAAAAATATCAGTAAAAATGGCGCAAAAGTTACGGTTTGGGAAATAGTTCCAGATACGGCCACTAAAATTAAACCGATTACCATCGAATAGCCCAAATCTTTACGTCGCGGCAGATCGAAACTGTGTAAAACTTGAACTTGAATCAGTAATTCTGCTAGCACTAATCGAGTGTCGTTTAAATTAGCGATTAAATTACCAAAAAAAACGAACATCACCGCAAGCATGGCGATCGCGATTATAAATTTAACGGTAACATTATTTTTCTTGCGACGATGCCAGCTCCAGACCGCACCAGCAATACTTAACGGAATAGCCCAAAGACTCATTTGAGTTTGCGCGGCAATATCGGTAGCAATAATACCGACGATAACCATCCCTTGGACAAAAATCCGCAATAAGATTGATTCTTCGGCTTTTATTCCAGGCAAAGACTTTTCTTGCCACCTCTTTTGATTGAAATTGGGTAATTTTTGAGATTGCTCCATGAGATCGATTAGCAAAGATATGGCAATTAATTCCCGTTATAGCCTATGGATCTATCCTTCGCGTAGTCCTTTTTTTCTGAGACTAAACTATGTCTTAAAGAAGGGGTATTATCAAAAACTGCTAAGATTGAAGAAAACGAAGTAAATCTAAGTACCTTTTTAAACCTGCTATATGTCTTCTGTAGTCGCTGTTGAAAAACAAAAATTAAAAAATCCCCCTTTACAAATACATTATTTAGGCGATCGGGCACTGCGTCAGGGAGCTAAACGGATTGCTAAAGTAGACGATAACGTACGGCAGCTAGTTAGAGAAATGTTGCAAACTATGTACAGCGCAGACGGTATCGGTTTAGCTGCGCCTCAAGTTGCAGTAAATAAACAGTTAATTGTCATCGACTGCGAACCTAATGATGCCGCTAATCCGCCAATAATATTGATTAATCCTAAAATTACTAAAGCTAGCTCTAAACTTTGTAATGCAGAAGAAGGTTGTCTGAGCATTCCGGGAGTTTATATTGAAGTTACTCGCCCTGAAGCGATCGAAGTATCTTTTAAAGATGAAAATGGTCGTCCTCGCAAGATGAAAGCTACTGGCTTGTTGTCTCGTGCGATTCAACATGAAATGGATCATCTTAACGGTGTCTTGTTTGTCGATCGCGTTACGAACAGTTTGGTCTTAACTGAAGAACTCAACAAACAAGGTTTTGATGTACAAGCGGTCAAACCAGTCTCTTAGTTTAAGATAATATAAATGACTTTGCTTGGCTTTCTAGGTAAGGCCGAGCAACTTAATAATAATTAAACTTTAATTGACAAGGAGTAAAAATAGTGCTAACACCAAAAAGTGGCGTGTTTTTAATGGGTGCTTGTATTACTGGAATCGCTGCTGTTGGCTCGGTTTTTGAGCTTTCTTATGGCGACCCTGAATTAGGTTTTACAACTACTGGAATTATTTTAGCCGCTAGCATTCCATTAACTGCATTATTATTTTGGGCTGCGGTTTTGGATGCACGAGCCAATTTGAAATAAACTTTATAGTTGGTCTGTATAGTTTAACTATACAGATCGAGCGAGTTAAAAAAATTTTAATTTTATTTTGATAAAGAATCAGAAATAGAGATATTTTGAGAACACTTAGCAGATAAGTGAGGATAAATAGGAATATTTTTAAGATTTTTTCTTTTTAGTTCTCCAGTTTCGATTTTACCTAATTCGCCTTCTTGCAAAAGAGCTACTTCTGCTGTTTCTGAAGTATCGCTAAAATCGGGAAGGTGGCATACTTTTAAGATCAATTGAGATGATTCGGTTACTGTGCGATCGGCTACAACCTGAAGAATACTCCCTTTGGGAACGGTTTTAATCACAGTTTCAGTGAATTTTGAGTCCGTTGGAGGTAGATCGAAACCTAAGCCGATCTCTTCCTCAATTTCGATCGCATCGCCGACTTCTAAAGTATATCGGGAATCAATCGAAGCTCCTTGACCGATTGAAGAAGAAGGGGTTCGGTTTTGTTTAATAATTTGCGGAAAGTTGGGAAATCTATTGTACAGTCCTAAAGCCAAAAGCACCATCGATCCTGTGAGAACGGCAAAGGCTGGCTTTTTGAAGATTGAAAACAAGGAAGATTCAGTTTTAACATTTTTTGGAGCAGGTGAAGATATGGTATCTGAGAGCGGCTGGCTGATAGAAGACCAAGACGATATTTTATCTTTACTATCAGGATTACAGCTTACTTGACAGTGAACCAAAGCAATAGTAACGTTATCGTGACCGTTTTGTTGATTGGCAATTTCTAACAGTTCCGCTCCAGCGGTAGCTAAATCTAATTCTCCATCAAGAATCGGTATAATCTTTGTTTTCCAATATTGTTCGACGCGATCGTAATCGCTCAGACCATCAGAACAAAGTAAAAATATGCAATCTTCATCGACAATCGTTCTCTCAACGCTAGGGCGGAGATTGGCTGAAGACTCCATTCCCAGCGCTTGAACTAAAGCTCCAGCATTAGGATATTGTAAAGCATCTCTATAAAAAGCATAGCCTAGTTGCACCTCCCGCGAAGCTAGATCGTCATCTACACTAACCGGATAACAACCACTATTCGTAATCCAATAAATACGAGAATCTCCCACATAAGTGAGGTACATTTGATGAGCTAACCCTAAAGTCATAGCTAGAGTTGTCCCCATCCTTTGCCGTTCTTGACGCTGTTCGCTATCGTTGCGATCGCTAATTACATCATTAGCATTACAAACAAATTTTTCTAACTCTAGAGAAATTTTAATTTCGTTGAGTTCTTGAGAACTTAAATTGATTTTTTTTATATCGTCTAATATAGATTCTATAGCTAATTGAGATGCAACTTCACCGCTAGCATGTCCCCCTATCCCATCGCAAACAATAGCCAAAGATTTGCCAGTTCTTTGTTCTGTTTCTCTTCCAGAAGGAGGGTAACAGGCATCTTCATTGTGGCTTCTTGACGGGCCGGAGTCAGTGACGGTAAAAATTTTATAGGTATAATTCTGATTTTTCGCTGCGGTTTCAATACCGCGATCTATTATTCTGACTAACTCTTCGGAGTTATGAATCTTTCCTGTTTCGATTTTTTCGTAAATATCTTGGAGAAATTCTTGAATATTATCGGAACTTTGAGCCGACCATTCCATCCATAATTTCACCAATTGGAGTGAGTTAACTTCCAAATCGCGATCTTGCTGTAATTCTAGCAATTGAATTAAAGGCCCGTTAACTCGCAATAAATCTTCATTCAATAAACTCGAAACCACGTTTTTACTAGCAAGAGGCTGCCAAAGTCTAGCTATTTGCCACAACCAATTTAGTTTGCGTAAATCCGTTGCTTCAGGCCAAGCGTCCGTTAGTTTTGTTAATAATTGGGGAGATTTCAGCTCTCCAGAATTATCCGTGGGGACGGTACCGTATTCTAGCAACCACATCAGTTGATCTGGTTCTTCGTCTTCGCCAAAAACCAAACCGTAAATTTGGGGGATGTGAAGTCGAGAAGGAAAAAGTTGCAAATAAGGAAGAATATCGTCGGGTACTTCTTCAGTAACTTCTGGGGCAATTGCGGGTCTGGTGTCTAGAACAACGCCCCCTTCTTTTAATAAATAGCGATCGCCAATTAATTGCCCAGGTTTATAATTTTTAATCTCGTCTCCTAGCACTCGCAAATAGCGTTTTACTATTGGCGTATTGCAGCTTTGGCACACTTGACTTTCAATTTTATTGAATGCCAAGCAATGAGGATTTGAGCATTGAATTGTTGCCACTAAATTTTGCATGAAACCTATTGATTCTATGGGGCGATCTACTAAAATTTGCTTGCTGGTGGGAACAAATCTTGGAGCATGGGAATCTAGCTCTTTCTAAATCTGAACTTCACCAGCACATTTATAAAATTGTAGCGTCTGATTTTATTTGTTAATAGTCGCTTCTAGATTGATTTTGTTCTCGGATAGCATAATTATCAAGTAACTGCGATCTTTGAACTTTAAAAGCACTATTTTCAAACATTTTTGGTATTAAGACTAAAAAATAAGTCCACCATGCCAATATGGTTGCAAAGACGAGCAGCCTCAACCAAACTATTTTGGTAACTACAAAGGTCGCCAGAATCGCTAAAATCCCAGTCAATATAATTGACCAAGGTTGACACCACCAAGGTTTATAGTCCCAAAGATTCAGTGAGTTTTGCTCGTCGCAACTTTCCAATTCAGGTCGATTAATATTTTCCTTCATCTTCTGGGCTTTCGACTCGAGGTAGTCCCATACTATAGTTAAGCACTCGCGCGCCAAGGTTATAACTTATTTGCCCTTTCTGCAAGAGGTCGCGAATAAAGTGTTCTAGATCCGAACCAATTCGACGCAGATTGTATTCGCTCAAATCTTGACCCCCACTAGCTTCAACTAAGTCGTCAAATTTACGATACACTCTTTGTAAAGAATCATCACTCCAATTAAATTCATTATCTGGATCTACATCGAGAGTTAAAACACTATTGCTTGGCACTAATTCGTTATTGTTTACTTCAGCAGCATAAATTCGCACGTGACGAGTAGTAGACTTTACTAACATAGGAATAAAATTTTTATTTGTTTAAGTATCCTGATTAAATTTTGACATTCTCTGCCCCCTAATTGCTAGGTATTTTTTGAGCAATAATAAATCTCAAGTTGGGTTTCCTTAATTATTAGCAAACCCAACTTTCGATCTCGAGCTCGAATATTTAATTATTGAGCTGCTTTAATGCATTGTTCTATTAGAGGCTGTACTCGATCTAAACCTTGCCAACCCAGTATTTCAGTTACTTTTTTTTCTAAATTTTTGTAACTTCTGAAAAATTCAGCTATTTCTTCTAATCTATGGGGGGCAAGGTCTTGAAGCGATTTAACTTCACTGTAACGAGGATCTTTGTCAGGAACGCAAAGAATTTTCTCGTCGCGATCGCCGCCATCAATCATTTCCAGCATTCCGATCGGTCGCGCCGCAATTACGCAACCAGGAAAAGTTGGTTGGTCGATCACCACCATTCCATCTAGAGGATCGCCATCGTCCGCCAAAGTGTTGGGGACAAACCCATAATCGTAGGGATATTGTACTGAGGAGTACAATACGCGATCGAGGGCAAAAGCGTTAAGGTCTTGTTAAACTAAGCCAAAAAGTCGCCTTTTTGACTCGTCTTCAGAACGGTACGTGAGACTTTCACCTCATACCGCTCCTCGGCAATATAATCAAATTTTTATTTTTCGATCGCTCTTGAAATAAAAATATAGTTCTTCAAATACAACTTTAAAACTCGAGCCAATTTTATTTAATTTTGATTGGATTTAAGTTTTTTATCCCAAGTTTTGTCTCAAACTATTGTCGGGCATATTGATTGTTAAGATTGGCGATCGCTTTTATTGCCGTGAGTCCGTCTGCGTTGAAAAAAAGTTTTCTTTTATCCTCTCCATTACAGCGAGGCATTAGCTTCTGACTCAATCCCACTCACTCGCAGCATTCGGTTAGCACCTACTGAAAATTTGCGATTTTTTTCAGAGCAAACGGTGAGTTACTTCGTTCCTAATTGGCTTTGATTGATGGTTTTAGGGTCTTTCTTTCCGCCGGGACAATTTTTCAGTGCAATTAAATAAAGTCGATAACCTTTATTTTCTTTGTCCTTTCTGTTTCTTTGCCTTTTCCCAGATATACGATTTCGACGGTTTAACGAAAGTTTGTTTTCACTACCCATAACCTCTTGCTAGCAGAAAAACTCCGATAAGGCTAGGAAAATCTTCTGCATTTTCCCCGCTTCAGGCATTGATAGCTAGTCTCAAACCTGGGGGAATGCTGTCACTCCTGCACTGGAGGAGGGTTGGACTTGTTCGGTAATTGTCACTTGCGTTATTGAAGGATTATCGAACTCACCAACAAGCCAATTAAGTTATCAAGGAAAATTTCCTTGTGGCTAGTCCCTCAAAATTGTCTTTGATTTAGAGCCAACGAATCGCACTATCGAATTCGTATTTATTTTTGCTTCTTGCTGGAATTTCGATTAAAACATTGATTACTCCAGGCTTTGGTTGGGCTGGAATTAAAGACAAATCCACTGTAATTATCACCAAATAAACAATAGATCGATCGTGGGAAGAGGTTTTTTAAAGAGTTTAAAATCAAAACAATCTAAACTCTATCCCGATCGCCGATCTCAAGCATTCTACATGGGGTGGGGACAAATCGAGACAATTGGCTCAATTTAATAACTTAGTTTTTTGTTTTTTTACATTAGTTTTTATTTTTCAAGCAATGTGGAGATATTTTGAGGAGAATAGTCAACATTGCTATAAAGAGAGTAGTAAGCAATTATGGATAATGGTAAAGTCAGAGTCATGAATGCGATCGCCGTTCCTACTAACTGCGCCCAACTTGGTTGGGAATGTTCAGAATTGCTGCCTGACGGACCAATGGATTGCATAAAATTGATAAAATTTGAGTTTGCTAAGTTGCTATAAAAGGCGTAAAAGATTTTTACTAATACCTTTCATCTACTATTTTACCGAATATATTATTACTATTCACAATAAAAAACCGCCACTTAGCTAACGGCGGTCTGAATAAGCAATCGGAGGGTACTAATAGATTAGATGTTTAGGAGCAATTCTTGTGTAGCTAATGTGACTACTTAAGGTTTTTATCATTCTCGATCTTGTTTCATTATTGGGATATTGATTTTTAGGTTTGTCAGCTTTAATGAGTTAAAAATCAATGTAATGGACAAAGGCCCTCAGAGCAAACTTCAAATCCGAACTGTTTGTCTAAAACCAATCCATATATCAATTTTCAGTTATCTAGTAATTTCAAATCCCTAATTTTTATTTAAGGCGATTTAGTAAAGAAAGTTATATTGTTAAAAAAAATCAAAATAGTTTCAATTATTACTCAGCCAAGATCTATACAAAGGGATTAGTTTTAGTTCTGTATTAAGATTTTTGATTTTCTGCTTAACGTAAATACTTGAAGCGTAAAAATTATATTTTGCGATCTTTTTTAATCATTATGATTATTATTTTTAATATTTGAACTGTATTATCGCTGTTGCAGTTGTTTGAAAGCAAGTAAAAGGTCAAACGTAAAATTTACAAAACTTAAAAAATTTTAGCAGCTTAATATGCTCATATATTAAGCTATAAGTAGGAAAGTCAATTATTAAATTTAATAAAGTTAAAATGGAGGAACTGAATGAACCCTAAAGGAAGTCTTTTCATCTTTTCCTTATTTTTAGGATTAACATTCATTGGGATAGGGGACAATTTCCTCCCTCAACCATTAAGTAATGTAAGTAGCAATACTCGGAGCAGTGTAAATCAGTTTTTAATGGGCTTATTTCCAGATAAAAAACCAATCGACCCATACGAGCGAACAGAAGGAATTATTAAAGAAGCAGAAAAAGAAGAAAATTAAATTAATGCAGAAGTCTTGCAAGTAGCAAGTAATTCAAATTAGTTATTGCTTAGATGCTTCCTACTTTGTTTGACTTCTGTTAATTAGAGTTTATTTTTCCTTAAGCCAACTAAACATTGCTCGTAAATCTTTACCTACAGATTCAATATGCTGTTCTGATTCTTGACGACGCATTGCAGTAAATCCAGGTTTACCGGATATATTTTCGAGAACAAATTCCCGGGCAAATTGACCCGATTGAATTTCTTTGAGGATTTGGCTCATTTCTGCTCGAGTGCGATCGGTAACAATTCTCGGCCCCCGAGTATAATCGCCATATTCAGCAGTGTTAGAAATACTGTCGCGCATTTTAGCTAAACCGCCTTCAACAATTAAGTCTACAATCAATTTAACTTCATGAAGACATTCAAAATAAGCTAATTCAGGCTGATATCCTGCTTCAACTAAAGTATCGAACCCAGCTTTAATTAGAGCTGTTAAACCACCGCAAAGAACGGCTTGTTCGCCAAAAAGATCGGTTTCTGTTTCTTCTCGAAAACTAGTTTCGAGAATGCCAGCTCGAGTGCCACCGATACCTTTAGCGTAAGCCATCGCGCGATCGCGAGCTTGACCGGAAGCATCTTGATACACGGCAAACAGACAAGGAACACCTTCTCCTCCTTCATAAGTCCGTCTGACTAAGTGTCCGGGCCCTTTCGGCGCGACCATAATAACATCTACTTCTGGGGGAGGAACGACTTGACCGAAATGAATATTAAATCCGTGAGCGAAAGCTAGAATTTTATTTTCTTTGAGAGCTGGCTCTATATCTTGTTTGTAAACTGTTTTTTGTACCTCATCTGGTAGCAAAATCATAATTAGATCTGCAGCAGCAGCAGCATCAGCTACATTACTAACTTTTAAACCCGCTTCCTCAGCTTTTTTAGTGGATTTACTACCCGGATACAACCCAACAATCACATTCATACCGCTATCTTTGAGGTTTAATGCATGGGCGTGACCCTGGGAACCATAACCAATAATAGCTATGGTTTTATCAGCAATCAAATCTAAATTTGCATCTTCGTCGTAGTACATCCGAGCCATAATAGGGCTTCTCCTTAATTCGAGCTTTACGATACTGCTGTGGTTGTAATTCAGCGTTCATATTCTAAGTTGACCATTACACTACCTCAATAATTCTTGTCGGTAGTATTTTTTTAACGATCGCGATCTTTTCGAGCGTCAAGAAGATCGGGCAAATATAAATTTTAATTATTTTTTAAATATTTAACTTTTTGAATTTAAATATGATTATTTCTGTTTTGTCCCTAGTTTGACACTTTTTTTTGCTTAACTTAGTTAAATTAAGTAAACTTTAATGAATATGAAATCGCAATGCCCGATCTTTGACGATTTAGAATTTCAATCTAAATGGTCCGAGTAAATTTCTGGAGTTGAAAAAGGTAACAATACATAAAGTTAACCTTTTAAACATAATAAAAAAATCAGAAATACTTTTATAACTTCCGATTGATATAAAATTAACGATTGAGTGAAGTGCTGTGACCTTAATTAAGCTCGAAGTAATTATATAATTTATCCAAAAGTAGCAAAATTATGGTTGAGAGCAAGACTCACATACAAACAATATAGAGTAAACAAGCGGATCGAGAAAATCCATAGTGAATCGGTATTTGTGGGGAATGTAAAAAAAACTAAACTAAATTAATCGGGTAAAGTTGGATTAGAGCATTAGAGATACATATTCATTATTTGTTTTGTCATGACTTCTTTCTTTGGCGGAATGTTTAATAACTCAGACCGGGACTTAAACCGAATCTTAGACCAAGCCTACCAGGCAGCTTTGAAAATAAAAGACATTGAAGACGAATATTTCAATGGGAACAAAATACCCGTAGATGGCAACGGTGGTTCTGTAAGCTCTAATTTGCTATCAGAGTTCGAAAAAAATCTCGGAACTGCTCAAGTCAAATTATCCGAGTTTAAAACTAAATATGCCGGACAAGGAAACCTATCCTCCAACCAATTAGTTAAACTTCGTTTTGTAGACGGAATTTTGGCTAAATACGGTGGTAAAAAGAACACGTCTATAGTTCCACTCGGGAGTGGTGGGGGAGTTGGCGGGTCAAAAGGTTCTTTATCTTTGTCTACCGGAAAAAGCTCCGGTAGTGGCAAACAATCCCTAACTCAAAAGTCAGGTATTTTACCGAGATCGATCGGCAATACTTTTGAAAAAATCAAAAAAGACTTAGACCCTAACGCAGAGCAAGAGGTGCTTAGGGAATTTCGTCGTTCTAGAGCCAAAACCCAAACAGCCGTTAGATTCATCGCTTTGCTGATTGTAGTTCCGATCGCAGTTCATTACATCAGTAAAATGGTTTTAATTCAGCCATTAGTAACTGGTATCTGGGAAAATCAGCAACAAGCAGAAAAAAAAGTCTTCCTTCACTACGAAATGAAGGAAAAAGCTTTAGAAGAGCTGGAAGGGTATGAAGCCGAGCTGAAATTCGAGAATATGATCAGCGAGGAACTGAAATGGACTGAAGAAGATATCGAAGAGAAAGTAAAAGATAAAGCCGACGAACTTGCAGAAGAATTCCAAGAAGAAAGCATTAGTGCTTTGAGCAATGTTTTTGCAGATCTTTGTGCGGTAATAGCTTTTGCTGTAGTCTTAGTGGTTAGTAAAAGACAGGTTGTTATCCTTAAATCTTTCATAGATACTCTAGTCTATGGTTTAAGCGATAGTGCCAAAGCTTTCGTGATCATTTTCAGTACGGACGTATTTGTCGGATTCCACTCCCCTCATGGATGGGATGTGATTATGGAAGTGCTGGCAGAACATTTGGGCGTACCGGCTAATAAGACATTAATCTCTTTGTTTATTGCGACAATTCCGGTATTTATGGACACTATGTTTAAGTATTGGATTTTCAGATATTTAAGTCGTATGTCTCCTTCTACAGTGGCTACATTGAAAGAAATGGACGACTAGATTGTTTTAGTTTAAAACGTCTAGAATTAAAAATCTCAACTCGAGTTTTAACTAACCAAAGTAAGAACTCGAGTTTTTTAATGCGAAATTTAACAGTTTGAAGAGGTCACAGATAAAATACTTTCAAATAACTTTAGTCCGTCAGACTCACCTAAAAGAGTATCTGAAGCCCTTTCTGGATGGGGCATCATCCCTAAAATGTTTCCTCTTTGATTTGTAATTCCGGCAATATTATTAAGAGAACCGTTAGGATTGTGAATGTTTGCAATTTCACCCTCCTCAGAAGCGTAGCGAAAAACGACCCTTTGGTTATCTTCTAATTCTTTAATCGTATCGAGATCGGCATAATAGCGGCCTTCTCCATGAGCGATCGGCAAAGTAATAATTTGTGACTTAGAATAATCGCCAGTCCAAGCTAAATCTGTAGTTTCTATTTTGAGAGAGACGCGATCGCAAATAAAATGTAGATTTTGATTTCGGATTAACGCTCCGGGTAACAATCCAATTTCAGTTAAAATTTGAAAGCCGTTGCAAATACCGAGAACATATTTTCCCGATTTAGCGTGTTCGATCGTGCTTTTGATTACTGGGGAAAAACGAGCGATCGCCCCGCACCTAAGATAATCTCCGTAACTAAATCCACCAGGAATGACAATTATATCTATATCTTTGATTTCTGTTTCTTGATGCCAAACCATTCTAGTTGGTTGACCCAAGATACCTCGAGTCACAGCAGCGACATCGCGATCGCAATTCGACCCTGGAAAAACAATAATTCCAAATTTCATTGGCTAGTTTGATATGTTTGTTAATTCAAAAGAATAGTTTTCAATAACTGGATTGGCTAGGAGTCGATCGCAGATAAAATCGACTTTTTCTTTCGCTTTTGCTTCGTCAGTTGCATTGAACGTCATTTCGACGTATTTGCCAATTCTGACTTCTTCTACTTCTTGATAGCCTAACTGTTTGAGTCCTGACTGTACTGCCACTCCAGCAGGATCTAAGACGGAGGAACGTAAAGTAATGTAAATGCGAGAATGATATTTATTGGACATTCGCTCTAAGTCAATCTATAGACAATTGTCCTTTTGATTTTAAACTAATCTTGCTCGATCCTTGATCTTATCCTCGTTTTGCTTAGCGTTCCTTACTTGAGATACTTTTTGCTTATTTTGTCTGACCCAATTGGACTCATAAAACACTCTTAATCACTTTTATTTTCGATAAGGGCGATTGGATTAAATTTTTTACTGATTTTTAAGAAAATTTACATATAATTAAATAGTAAAGTATCATTTTTTTTAGGAAGGATAAGATCGATCCGTAAATTAGTAATTAATAGTTATTTATTTTTAGATTGAAACTGATTCTATTTTTAAAAACATAGTCCCCCTTTAGTTAGTTATCCAGTATTAGATATTTTTTTGTGATTTTATTATTTCTAGAATACTACTTTTTAGTATTAAGAAGAAACATTCATATATTATTAATCATCTGTTATTAAAGATTCGCTGGTGTCGATTTAGATCCTTAGATTTTATTGATAAGAAAGCGGCAAAAAGCTATACTCAAAAAAAATACTTAATTTAAATTAATAAAAGCCATATATTACTAAATCCTAAAAGTATCATGAATATAAATTCTACCTTAGAAGAATTGCAGCTCTATGATTACACTGTAGATTTTAACGAATCAGTAAACGAAGTAATTAAAAATTTTAAAAATTTTCCTGAAATTCCAGGGGTAATCTTAACAGAAAATAATCAATTTATCGGAATTGTTTCTCAAAAAAGCTTTTGGCAATATATGAGCCGTCCCTATAGTTTGGAACTATCTTTAAAGCGTTCAATTTATTATGTATATCAGTTTCTTAACCTTAAGACTTTGGTCTTTTCTAAAGATATTTCCATAGTAGAAGCAGCTAGAAAAATCTTAAAAAGAAAAGAAAAAAGCCTCGCAGAACCAATAGTAGTGAAGCTGAATTCTGGAGAATATAAATTATTGGACATACGACAACTACTAATTGCACAGGCAGAAATTCATGAATTATCTAATTTATTAATTATTAATCTTTGCAAAGATTTAGAAAAAACTAATAAAAAACTCAAGCTTTTAGCTAATCTTGATGGGCTAACTCAACTTGCAAATCAACGCTTATTCGACGAGTATTTACAAACAGAATGGAATGAGGCTTTAAAAAGTACAAAATCTTTATCTTTAATTGTATTTGAGTTAGATTATTTCAAGGCTTACGATGAAATTTACGGTCATGCCAAGGCTGATGATTCTTTACGTCAAATAGCCAAAGCTATTAAAGAATTAATTAAAGAAAAAGAATGTTTGGCTGCTCGCTACGTGGAAGATGTTTTTGCTATTCTTTTTCCTGGGACTAACGAAGCTCATGCAATTACTATTGCAGAAGATATTAGACAGAAAATTCTTACTTTAGAAATTGCCAATTCTGGCTCAAAAATTAGTCCTTATTTAACCATCAGTCTGGGAGTTTCTACAACAGTTCCGGTTCAAGAAGAAGCTCCAGATATATTATTTGTAGCTGCAGATCGAGCTTTATCTCGATCTAAGCGATCGGGAGGAAATTGTGTAATTATTTCAGACAGTCAATCAAATTCGATTAAAACGAACAGAAATATTTTTTAATCATAAACAATGAAATATGCTCTGATATTTAGGATTAATGTCAGAGTCTATTTTCCATTTTAATAATACGACTGTCAACAGAACTAAGAGATTTTCATAATAGTTTGGAGATAAGAATTATTCCAGACAACTTTTCTATTTCTTCCTGCTCTTTTTGCTTGGGTCAAAGCTCTATCCGCACCAATTAATAGCATATCTGGAGTACTATTATCTTGGGAAGGAATGGCACTGGTTATCCCAAAGCTCATAGTTAAATGGGCACTAATTTGAGAACCAGAATTAGGAATTTGTAAGCTTAAGACCTTTTTGCGGATCTTTTCTGCCAGACAAGCCGCATCTATCTTATCTTTATTAGGCAGGATTATTGCAAAATCGTCCCCACCATAGCGAGCTATCAAACAATTTACATCTTTGAGAGCTTTTTTAATTACTTTTGCGATTCTTCTTAAAGCGTCATCTCCAGCTAGGTGACCGTAAATTTCGTTATATGGTTTAAAGAAATCTAATTCACCGATAATTAAAGCGATATGATTGTCTCCTTCGCGATCGGCTTTTTTCCATTCAGTTTGTAAATATTCGTCGAATACGCGCCGATTTGCAAGTTGGGTTAAACCATCCGAACTCGATAAAATTTTTAGCTTTTGGTTAGCTTTCTCCATATCTTTATAGAGATTAGTAATTAAGAGATTAGCTATTTCATGAATTTTGGCTTGTGAAATTAATAATTGATGTAAGTCCAATAACCTATATTCTTGAGGTGCTGTTTTTACTACAATTGGCTCTTCAAGTATTTTCGCAGGTCTTTCTAATGCTTTTTTAACTCCTTCTATGATTGTGGTTGTTTTCGGAAGTATTAAGTTCTCGATCTTGAGATAATCATAAACGTACCGTATCGAACGTCTTGAAGATATTTCGATACTATAAGGAAGACTCATATATTGCCAAAAACTTTTTTGAGAAATGATTCCAAAAAATTGCCCGTTCTGTAATAAAATTACTCCAGGTAAATCGCTATTATTTTTGAATTTTTTTATTACCGATTGAACCGGCTCAGTTATATCTGCTTGATAGTTAAAAAGTTTTAACTCTTCTAGAGTTGAATCGAGATTCATAAAAAAAAGATTAATTCCTAGCCTATGTGATGAGTATAACTTGTTATTGTCATTACATCAATATAAATATATTAAGCTCGATCTCTCTTGTCATTTTAGAGAAATTTAATTGCTAATAAATTAATTTTTAAATATCTCTTTCAATGCCTCTTTTTCGATGTAATTAGCTTAAAAAGGGTTACATTGAGAGAAAAACGATTAATTTCTGAGTTTGAGACTATTATGTAGAGCGAGTTTATTGGCTCGATTCATGGCAATAATTAAGCTTGCTAATAAATTTTTAATCTTGAGTTTTTCAAGATTAGGGTTTTGTAAGTTTGCCAATAGCTCGATCGAGATTAAATTATACGATCTGCAAACAATTTAATTAAATAAATTGCAATTTTAGCAAGAGCGAACGAATCGATCTAAACGTTCCATACCTTTTTTAATTGATATTGGATCGGTAGCGTAAGATAAGCGAATACAGCTATCTGCACCAAAAGCAATTCCCGGAATTGCTGCTACTTGTTGGGATTCTAAAAGATGGTTGCAAAATTGTAGAGAATTCAAACCAGTTTGTGAAATATCAACAAATAGGTAAAATGCTCCTGATGGTTTTTCGCAAGTAAGCCGATCTATTGAAGCGATCGCATCGTGCATTATTGACCTTCTTTCGACAAAAGCAAGACGCATTTTTTCAACGCAATCTTGAGAGCTATTAATTGCGGCGATCGCACCATACTGTGCAAAAGTACAAACATTAGAAGTGCTATGACTTTGAATCGTATTCATCGCTTTAATTATCTCGAGGGGTGCAGCAATGTAACCAATGCGCCAACCAGTCATGGAGTAACTTTTAGCAAAGCCATTGCTGGTTATAGTTCGCTCAAAAACTTGAGAATTAACTGCACCAATACTTAAATGGGTGGCATCGTCGTAGAGAATTTTTTCATAAATTTCGTCAGAAACTACTAATATATCTCGTTCGACGATTACTTTAGCTAAATTAGTAATTTCATCGGGAGTGTAGACAGATCCGGTGGGATTTCCTGGAGAATTAAGGACGAATAATTTAGTTTGAGGAGTAATAGCGCGATCGAGTTGTTCGGGAGTAATTTTATAGTTATTTTTTGCTGTAGTGGGAACTATGACTGGCTTGCCGCCTGCTAGTTTGACCATTTCAGGATAAGATAACCAATAGGGTGCGGGAATAATTACCTCATCGTCGCGATCGATTAAAGCCAACATTAAATTGAATAAAGAATGTTTGCCACCGTTAGTAACGATTACATTCTCTGCAGTATAGTTTAAATTATTATCTCGCTTCAGTTTAGCGGCGATCGCCTCTCGCAGTAAAGGTTCTCCTGCTGCCGGCCCGTATTTTGTTTTACCAAGATCGAGAGCTTTTTTAGCTGCTTCTTTAATATGTTCCGGGGTGTCAAAATCTGGTTCTCCCGCGCTAAAACTGCAAACGTCAATGCCTCGGGCTTTCATTGCTTTAGCTTTGGCAGAAATTGCTAAAGTCAGGGAAGGTGTTACTCGAGCTACTCTTGCTGCCAATTTCATTGTTTTTTACCCCGGAAATTATTATTTAGCATTCCAGCAGATTTAAGGCTAGAAAGTAAGACAATATACTTATTAAAAAGCATCAGTCATTTTGAACTTTTAAGACTTTTTCAAGATTTAAACCGATCTAATATTCAAAACCAACGAGTAGAAGATCGGTTTATTTACCAAAAAAGTTATAGTTTTTTAGAGTATCATTTTATCTCGATCGATACTAGCATTTTTGCTAAAAAATTATGATGTTTAGGTTACCGGATCGCGATCGATTGATTTTCCCTGCTTGAGAGCTAACATTATCTTAAAAAAGCCGAACAACCCGTTTAAGATTCCTGCGGTTACAATACCTCCCATCGCTGCTCCTACGATACCGTGACAAAAAACATCTGTTCCTGTCAGATAAAGATTTTTAATCGGAGTTTTGGCATCGATCCACTTTGCATCCAGTCTTTTTGGCGTTGCGGGAGTGCCATAAATAGCACCGCGATCGCTCGCATCAAAATATTCTACCGTCAAAGGCGTGGAAAGTTCGCTGTAGCCAATTAAATCTTTAAAACCTGGATATTGAGATTCTACTAGCTCGATTAAACCCTCAGAGAGTCTTTCTTTAAGTTGAGTATATTCCTCTCCTCTTCTTTTCCAAGGTAGATCTCGCCATTTAGCAAAGCAATCGTAATCTATAAAGCTGATAATCTCTCCGGTGTGGCTTTTTGCTGCTGGATTTTTTAAGGATGGGAAGGATAGATAACAGTGATTGGGAAATTCTTCGAGGGTTGTTAGTTTCTCAAAGGCTCGATCGTGGTCGTAATCTTTGTAAATCCAATGGTTTTCCCCAAAAAATCCCAGTTTGGTAGGAGATTCTTTGAAACCTAAATAAAGATTTATATTGCCCTTTCCTTTGGGAAATGCTTTAATTTCTTCGCGATAGGGAACCTCATAGCTTTCGGGAATTAGTTTAGTGTAGGTATTAAATGCTCCCGCATCGGAAATAATTACAGGTGCGTAGTATTCTTCTATTTCTGGATCTGCTTTATGGGTTTTCCTCGCTTTTACGCCGATCGCCGCTCCATTTTCAATTAATATCTCCGTAACTTCCCGTCTGGAGATCGCCCTTCCTCCGGCTTTTTCAATTACGGGTAAAATATCTTTGGCAATTTCAGACGCTCCCCCTACAGGATACCAAGCACCGTTAAGATAGTGGTTAACTAACAAGGCATGGACGTAAAACGAACTTTGGGATGGAGGTAAAGCATAAGTTCCCCATTGCGAGGCTAATAAGGCTTTTAGTTTCGGGTTTTGAAAATGGCGATCTAAATATTCTTTGGTTGTTTGTCGGAAAGTCTTTAGGAACATCTTGCCGTATTTGCCTGTCAAGAGCAGCTTGATAGAGGCGTTTTTTACATCGCCAAAGTATCTTTTTATTGCTGCTTTTTCTTCTGGAAACATCTCGATGAGATCGGAATGATATTTTTGCGGATCGGAATATACTTTAAAGGTGAAGTCGGGATAAACAAATTTCTCAAACTGATCTGGCATTTTATTCCAATTCAGTTTCCCGTCCGTTATATAATCAAATATCTCTCTTCCTATTTCTCCTTCTCCCATCTCTCCGACATAATGAAGTCCCACATCCCAGGTAAATCCTTGGCGATCGAATTCGTGGGTAAATCCACCGATTACATAGTGCTGCTCTAAAATTAAGACTTTTTTGTGACTGTATTTTGCCAGAATGGCCGCAGTTGTAAGTCCGCCAATTCCAGAACCGATGACGATCGCATCGTATTTAAATTCAGACATTTTCTTTTTCCTCGATAATTTTTCCACTGCTGCGATCGCAGAGCGAAGATCCGTCAATTGCCACCCCCAAACCCCAGCCGAGAATTGGATAAACGCTCCAAAAGTATCGCGGTGTCACGCTCAAGTTGAGCAGAACTAAAAATATACTGACTGCTAAATAGGGAACGAGATGGAATCTCACGAAGGCATTTCTTCTTTTGGCTCGTTTTTGGCTGGTTTTTTGTTTCTCTAACCAAACTTTTTTAGCTCGTTCTAAAATTTGGGTTGAAATACCTATTTCAGCAGCTATTTCTTGTAATTCTTGCTGGGAAATTTGATTGTCTTTTTCGATAGTTGTTGCTTCTGCTAGAATTTCTTGAACTTGTTCGTTGGTGTATGTCTCGTTCATTATTTTTGCTCTCCTTAAAACAATGTAATCCTTTATATGTAATTTTTGACATATAAAAAATAGATTTTGAGATCGCAAGAGAATTTAAAATGATTCGATCTGAGAAATGGTTTCATCCAACCACTTTAAATACATTTGTTCGTAAGCAAGGCCGAGATCGAGAGTCATCCGCCAAAACTTTGCTTCGCGATCGAAATCGAGGGTATCGCTTCTCAGTTGAGATGGTGGGGAGTATTCTTCTGGTTTAATTTGCTGGTAAAGTTCTAATTGTTGCTGGCGTAGTTGACGCTGAAACCTTAACTCGCTGAGGACTTCTTGACGGTCTCTCGATCCAGAAAAAAACAATCTGACTAGTAAACTATCTTTGCTAGGTGGCAATTCGGTGAGGCTTTTGCCCAACCATTCTTTTAACTTAGATTTGCCTTGCTTGGTAATTTGGTAAATTCTGCGTTCGAGCCTTTCATCAGTATCGTCAATAACCGAAGTTACTAGACCATCCCGCTCCATTTTACGTAAAGTTGTATAAATTTGACTGTGATAAGCGTGCCAGAAATGGGCTGTCGATCCGTCGATAGACCGTTTGAGGTCGTAACCGGTCATTCCTTGATAATTGAGAAATCCGAGCAGAATATATTTAAGCATATTTATATGTTATTTCTAAATTTTTTATATGTCAATAATTACATGTATTTTTTTAAACAGGTTGCTGGTTTGCAAACAGTGGAGGGTTGATTTCTTGACTGTTTGTTCTTCTGAACTTATTTTTCATAATATTCTTTGAAAGTATGGAAAACACTTCAAGAGATCGATGCTAGTATTTGAAGCAAACTCGAAACAGAATTGCGATCGTGGCTAAAGTTACTTTAGAAAATATCTATAAAAGTTTTCCCAACCGAAACAACTCAGAGCGGGCCGCGACTCAATCGATCGCAAAACCAACAGAGAAAACATCAAAGCCAAAACAAGCAAATCGAGGAATTAGCGTTTTAAAAGCGATTAACCTAGAAATTCAAGACGGAGAATTTATGGTGTTAGTCGGCCCTTCTGGATGCGGAAAAAGTACCTTATTGAGAGCGATCGCCGGATTAGAAGAATTGACGGGGGGAAATATTTGGGTGGGAGACCGCCTAGTAAACAATTTGCCACCAAAAGAGCGAGACATTGCAATGGTGTTTCAAAATTACGCTCTTTATCCCCATTTAAACGTCTACGACAATATTGCTTTTGGTTTGCGACGAACCATAGCAACCGAAGACAAAGAAGATCGAAGCAAAGGAGTAAAAACGAAGCCTTTACCCAAAATAGTAGAATTGCTAGAAAATTTATTGAGAGCAATGACGCGATCGCTACCGAGAAAGATGCGCTATCTCTCCAAAAAAGAACGAGAAATTGAACTCAGAGTTCGAGAAGCAGCCAAATTATTACAAATCGAGACCTTACTAGAGCGATATCCCAAAGAACTATCTGGAGGACAAAAACAGAGAGTCGCATTAGGCCGGGCGATCGCCAGAAATCCACGATTATTTTTAATGGACGAACCGTTATCTAATTTAGACGCTAAATTGAGAGCCGAAACGCGATCGCAAATTGTCAAATTACAGCGTCATTTAGAAACAACTACGATTTACGTCACTCACGATCGGGTTGAAGCAATGACGATGGGCGATCGAATTGCAGTGATGAACCAGGGACAAATTCAACAAATTGCCCCACCATTAGAAATTTACGATCGACCGGCGAATATTTTTGTCGCCCAATTTATGGGTTCGCCAGCGATGAATTTAATCCCAGTAAGATTAGAACGGGGCATAAATCTGATTCATCCTCAATTTCGTCTTACTGTATCCCATGATTGGAACGAGACATTAAAATCGTATCAAGGTCAATCGTTACTCTTAGGAATTCGGCCCGAACATTTCGAGATAGATAGTTTAAAAAAAGAAGATAATTTAGTAATTAAAGTAGAGCAAGTCGAAGCATTAGGTAACGAAACTTACATTGCTTTTAATTTAGATAAAAACGGGCCAAACCGCGATGCTAAATATTTTCAAGCAAAAATATCACCAGATCGCTTGGTGCAACCTGGTGAAGAAATATGCCTATCAATAGTACAAGACAAAATTCATTTATTTGAAGTAGAAACAGGTAGAGCTATTAGCCCCGATCGCGCTATTTAACTTTTTAATTGAGGAAATCGGGGGAGGTCAGAGTTTAAAAATCAGCTTATTTTTATTAACGATTCAATTTTCTTGCCTCAAAACTCGTTACTAGTTACTCACTACTTGCTACCTAGTTATTAGCGTCTTCTTCTGCTACCGAAACCAGTTCGTCTTTTAGTTCCACTACCAAAACTAGGCTTGCGATCGACTTGAGAGCCAGATCTTTCATTAGTTTTAAGATTGCTACCGCCAAAACCAGATCCGGTAGATCTATTTCTGTCTACAGTATTTCTTCTGGTGGTAGAAGAAGCATTTCTTAAAGCCCCAGTAGTGCGTAAATTATTTCGATTTCTAACCGTTGCTGGAGGTTCGCCATGTCTTTCTTGGTAGGAACTAACTGCTTGGTTGTAATTACTACCGTAGCCACCATAACCGTTCATCGGCCCGGCTTGATATGGTGGGGGCATATAGTATTGAGGTGTAAATAACATACTGGCGATCGCGCTTCCAGCAAAAGATGCGGCAAAAGGTACCCAGAAATTAGACTCTTGACGGACGATCACCGTTTCTTGCTGGCCAGTTTGGGGGTTAGTTTGAACTTCGGTTACGTTATGAACGTATTCAATTTTAAAATCTTTTGAGAGGTGGAATGTTGGCGTCCCCCCTTCAACATTAAGATAACTCTCTGCTCCATTTTCAACTTCTTCATCAGTTAAACGAGCCATCTGCAACTCAGTATTGCGATATACAGGGGGATTAGCATTGAGCAACATCAAAGTATATTCCCCGTTGACATCGTCGTAACTGGCTTGCTGTACCGGATATTTTCCGTCTTGTATTTTAGTCGGTTCTGGAGTGGCAGATACACCGCTATTGTTATTATTATTGGTGGTTGTTTGCTCTGAGGTTGTAGATGTTCCAGAACTACAAGCTGCTGTAGTCCAACACAAAGTTAGGGCTAAAAAAATAGCTACAAGTTTTTTCGAGAACATATTGATTTTGAAAATTCCTAATCGTTATTTGGTGTATTGAATTGAAAATTACAACGGAATCAATTCGGGGAAATTGACTAAGATTTGGTCGCTAGTCAGTTCTTCACCCAAACGTGCGGGGGAAAAGTGAACTTGAATAGCTCGCAATCTTTGTTGATAGTGGAGATTAATTAAGGTTTTGAGACCTTGTTCTAATGCTCCCATATCTGCCAAATCTGTTTCTAGATCGGGAGATTCTCCTTCTAGAGCTACTGTTATCATAACAATTAAGTTTTGAGTAACAGGCAGTGCTAATGGGTCTTCTGGTCGGTTATCCGAATCGATATCTTCTGGTTGACTTAAATATCTTTGTGACGAATCGGTAAATAATTCGGTAAAGTAGTCTCCAGCATCTCCTTCTTTCCAGAATACGTCCCCTTCATTGGCTGCGGCTTGCCAATAAATATTATTTTCAATTAAATTTTGACAAATTTCTTCTAAACCAAGGCCTAGAACTTCCATATCCCCATCACTTTCGATTGCCGTTCTACCAACGCGGTTGAGAAGGCCGAGAATGGGGGCTACTTCATTTCCTGCTAAATGGATAAAAATACGGGCAACTACAAAGCGAGTTTTACCAGTAAATTTATTAATGCGATCGCCTAGAGAACTCATTCTTTTTATATCAATACAAGCTCGATTGTTTTCTAGTTTACTATTTATATAAAACCAATCTCAAATTGTCTATTTTATATTTGTGTTTATTCTTGCTTATCAAAGAGTAACTTAAAACTAAAAAAGATCGTTTTAATTTCTCAAAACTAATTGAAAGTTCCTTAAAATTGTTTCGGTCTGAAACTTTGAGATCGAAAAGAGTTGAGGTTAAAACAAGTTGTGACTTTAGTAGAAATTATTGAAAAGGGTGGCATAGCAATTTGGCCCTTATTATTCCTTTCAGTTTTAAGTTTGGGCACGATTATCGAAAGGGTTTGGTTTTGGTCGAGAATTTTACTTAAAGAAAGAATCATCCTCGACAATCTGATTACAGCTGCCAACCGCAATTGGGAATTAGTAGAAGAACTTTCAGGAACTTATAGAACCCACCCTCTAGGACATTTTTTGTTTAATGCTTTGCGAGTTCCTAATTGCGAACCGGAAGTGTTTCATTTAGCTTTAGAAGCGTCTGCAGATGAAGAATTAGCTTTGATGCGACGGGGTGACAAAGTCTTAGAAGCGACGATCGCCCTTTCTCCTTTGTTGGGTTTGCTGGGTACGGTGTTGGGTTTGATTAATTCTTTGCGATCGATTCAAGTTAGCGATCTGGTTAATTCTTCGACTGCTGGGGTTACCCTCGGAATTGGAGAATCTTTAATTTCGACTGCGGTAGGCTTGATCGTGGCAATTATCAGTTTAGCTTTTTATCGCTTGTTTCAGGCTTTTTGGTTCGCTAGACTGCGGATTTTTCGTAAATTAGCTGGCGATCTGGAAATGGTTTATCGCAGCAGGTGGTTCTCAGCAAATCGTAACGGTAGTTCCAAACAGAGCGATCGCGTTGAAAATCCTAATTTATAATTTTGAAATAATATTATGAGCGAGCAGCAAAAATCTCGACGATCTACTAAGACTCGTCCGATCGAGTTTTGGCAGCAGGATAACTATCATCGCAGCGAGGTAAGGATAGAAATTATTCCTTTAATTGATGTTATATTTTGTATTCTGACTTTCTTTATTTTGGCAGCAGTCGGCATATCTCGCCAGCAAGCGATTACGATGGATTTGCCCCAAGCTAGTACCGGTAGGGCCCAAATGCAAGAAATGTTAGTGGTTAGTTTGGACGATCTCGGTCAATATTATTTAGAACGAGAATTAATTAGCAAAAATCAACTATATCGAGAATTAAAAAGATACCATCAAACTAATCCCCAGGGTTTAATGGTACTCCACGCATCTAAAAATGTTACTTACAGTAAAGTAATATCGGTTTTGGATCTGCTCAGAGAAGTCGGGGGCGATCGCGTGGCTTTGGCAACTTTACCAGGGGAATCCCCCCAACCAGCTAATTTTTACCCCTATTACTCTCCTTACGAACAAATTTCGCCAAACTATCGTTACAATCCTTACAATCCCAGAATTAGGCAATATCCTAGAATTCCAGAACATCAATTGCAACAGGAAAAGTAGAGATTAGGTAGTAGGTAGTAGGTAGTAGGTAGTAGGGAACAGGGAACAGGGAACAGGGGAACGGAGAAGACATAACTTGTTCTCCAAATCTGAAATCGATCGATTAATTTTCGACTTAAAACCCCACTAACTACTGACTAATCCCTGAGGTGCTACTCAATATTTATCGTCGTGGGAGAGGAATTATCCCGATCGCCTGGGAATTTAGTTTTGCGATGTTCGGCATAAATGCGATCGCGCCAAGTAAAGAATGGTTCGTAGGCACTGTTGTCGGCTAAACCGGGAATTCCTTTGCCTTTAAGTGCTTCTGGTAAATCTAAATAAGCTCCTTCTGGGTATTTAAGAATGATACTTACTCCAGCTACGGCTAAATCTGCCAGAGTAAGGCGATCGCCGACTAAATAAGGTCTTTCTTTGAGAATGAGACTCAAAGCTTCTAAATCTTGTTTTAATCCTCTTTCTGCTTCTGCGATCGCATCTCGAGAGTAGCCAATTCCAGTTCCTAAAAGATTTAAAAATTCTGAAGGTACTGCACCGACTAAATTTTTGAGCAGATCTGGAGTATCTTGCGGCAAAATAGAAGTACGAAAGTTTTGATTTTGGTTTAAGGCACCAACAAAAGCTTTACGGCCTTTGATCGCGATCGATTCGTCGGCCCATTCTTCGATTAACAAGCACTGTCCTTTTTGGACTGGATCTGTTGGAATTAGTGGTTTTTCTGGATATTTGCGCTCTAAATAAAAGGCAATTTCCGTCGAGTCGGTAACTATAGTATCGCCATCTTTTAAAACTGGTACTTGTCTTTGGCCGGAAAGTTGAAAAAGTTCTAGTTGTCCGACACCCGGAGTCACTTCAATTTTTTTGTATTCTAGTCCTTTGTAATCGAGAATTAATCTAACTTTCTCGGAGTATTGGGATAGTTCAAATTGGTATAACTCCAGCATTGGCTTTTCTTCCTTGGTAGTAGGTCGATATTTTCACTGATAATTTAACGTTTGCAACGGTGAAATTGAAAGGTTTTGATTTGTTTTGACTAATTTATCGCTGAATTTTGCAAGTTTCGATTCCCGACATTTTAAAGAATTCACTTAAATAGATTTTTTTACCAATTAGTTAGCTCGTTTCTGAAAGATCGGGCTAAAAGCTAGGATTGGCTAAAGTCTTATCTAAATCTCTGACTGTAACAATCTTAAAATAGAAAGGCTATTAAATCGCAACTGAGTTAGTCGGTGAAAAAAATTACACCTTTAAGACAGGTCAGATAGCAACGGGATCGGTAAACCCGACATCTCGATCGCTAAATTTTCAATTAGATCTAGTGCCTAAAACGCGAATGAATTCTAAAGGCAAACCATCGCGATCGGCAATAAAAGCCACTTCATAGACCCGATCGCCGATAATTTGCTGGGTAGGTTTCAACAAAATTTTTAAAGGTTGAAATTGTTGGGGATCGCGATCGGCCGCAGCGGCAAAACTGGTCTCCATTTCTTTCAACCAACTAGGTAGATCCGAGGCTAATTGGGTCAGATCGAAAGATAAATGATAGTATCCCACATAATGCTCGTCGCCAAAAGGGTCGGGAGGTGCTTTAGGTTCGGGAATTTGAATTAATTCGATCCGGCCCCCCAATCCTTCCATCCAGCAAGCTAAAGTATATCCGGTGGTAAACCTTTCTTTAACTGTAAATCCGAGCTGTTGATAAAATGCGATCGCCAGATGAATGTTGGCGGTACGGATCGAAGCGTGGTGCATCATAATTACGCCAAGCTATTCAAAAAACTTAAATGCGTAGGGATAGCGGCCGGGAATGCCTTCTTCTTTTTCTAAATTGAAGTTAATCACTTGCCAACAATCTTCTTGAATTGGATCGGGGCTAAATTCTACCGGAAGTCCGTAAAGTTTGGGGTGTTGAGAATCTGGCTTTTTCTGCCAAGAGTTATTACGTTCTAAATAAGAACTGACTAATTCTCGATAGCGACTGGCAATAACGACTTTGGTTGCTTTATACCCTTCTGTGTACAAGCGATCTAAAGCTTCGTGAATTTCAAACCGAATTCCGTCGGGATGGGTATGTTGTCTGTACCACTCTTTTTGCCAAAGTTTCCAATGTCTTCCAGACTGGAGATGAACTAATTCTTTTGTTTTCGGATCGGCTTCAAAAGCCCCGTGACGGGGACATAAATAAGTATCTGTTAAAGTTAATGCTGATATCAATTGGCGACAGTGAGGACAGTGAATGTCAGGGCCAAATATAGGGTAGTGTAAATTCAAATCCATCATTCTAGATATTTACCTGTCAAAAAAATTTTTATGCCCGGCAATTACGGGTTGACTCAAACTTATAGATTTTTACTATCTTTATGTTTAAATTTTGCCCGATCGCACGCTATTTTTAAGAAATTTTTCTATTTTTTATAGAAATATAAATTATTTGCAAGATAATTTTTCGAGTAATTTTTTTTCTGCTAAATTTACATAACGCCACTGACCGGGTTGAAGATTTTCTAAGCTCAATTGAGTTGTAGTTTTGCCGTCCTTGATGCCGATCGCGATTCTAACTAAACGCAGAGTCGGATAGCCAACTGCTGCTGTCATTCTTCTTACTTGACGGTTGCGTCCTTCTGTTAAGGTAATTTCTAACCAACAAGTGGGGACGTTTTTACGATAGCGTACGGGCGGGTTGCGGGGCAGTAAAATCGGTTCTGCGATTTTTTTAACTTTAGCTTGACGAGTTCGATAATCTTTAATCTCGACTCCTTTGGCTAGCTTAGCGAGTGCTTCGGAGTCTGGAATTCTTTCTACTTGCACCCAATAAGTTCGGGGATGGGCAAATTTGCGATCGCTCAGACGATGTTTTAAGATTCCGTCATCGGTTAATAATAACAATCCTTCACTATCTAAATCTAACCTGCCAACGGAATAAACCCCAGGAATAGAAATATAGTCTTTCAGGGTCGATCTCGGTCGATCTGTATTGCTATTATCGGTAAACTGACACAACACCCCATAGGGCTTGTAAAACAAAATATATTTATATTCCATAAAAACAAATCGATAACAGAATCGAGTTATTCTCAAATTCAAATGCGATCGCTCTTTTGGTGAAATCTAAAGAACCTTTAAATTATGCTGCGAAAGTGTGCAAAAATCACTAACGAAGGTATTGAGGGAACGCAAAAAGTATGAGAATTCTATTTGTTGCTGCAGAAGCAGCACCATTGGCTAAAGTTGGCGGAATGGGGGACGTGGTTGGTTCTCTGCCGAAAGTATTGCAAAAATTAGGCCACGATGTCCGCATATTTATGCCTTATTACGGTTTTCTGCCAGATAAGATCGATATTCCTCAAGATCCTGTTTGGCAAGGAACTGCGATGTTTAACGATTTTGCCGTTTACGAGTCAATTTTACCAGGTACTGAAGTTCCTGTTTATTTCTTCGGCCATCCTGCTTTCGATCCCCGTCAAGTTTACGGTGGAGAGGATGAGGCTTGGCGTTTTACTTTTTTTGCCAACGGTGCTGCTGAGTTTGCTTGGAATTACGATTGGAAACCGCAGATAATTCACTGTCACGATTGGCACGCTGGGATGATCCCAGTTTGGATGCACGAATCTCCAGATATTTCTACTGTTTTCACTATTCATAATTTAGCTTATCAAGGGCCGGGTAAATCTTTTCTCGAAAGAACTACTTGGTGTCCTTGGTATATGCAAGGAGATAATACCATGTCGGCGGCAATTCAGTTTGCCGATCGCGTAACGACGGTTTCTCCAACTTATGCCAAGCAAATACAAACAGTAGAATACGGCGAAAAATTACATGGACTGCTTTCCTATGTCAGTGGCAATTTAGTGGGTATTCTCAACGGTATCGATACGGAACTTTACGATCCTAGTAAAGATAAGTATATCCCTCAAACTTTTAGTTCTGAAACGGTCGAACAAAGAAAGACTAATAAAATTGCTTTACAGGAAGAAACTGGCTTAGAAGTTAATAAAAATGCTTTTTTAATTGCTATGGTGACTCGCTTGGTCGAGCAAAAAGGAATCGATCTAGTGATGCAAGTTCTCGATCGCTTTATGGCTTATACTAACGCTCAATTAATTGTTTTGGGTTCGGGCGATCGGGCTTATGAAACTCAACTTTGGCAGCTTTCTAGCAATTTTCGCGGCAGAATGGCGGTACAATTACTTTATAATGATGCTCTTTCTCGTCGCATCTATAGCGGTGCTGACGCATTATTAATGCCTTCTCGTTTTGAGCCTTGCGGTATTTCTCAGTTGTTAGCAATGCGTTACGGTTGCGTTCCGATCGTTCGACAAACTGGGGGTTTAGTCGATACTGTTGGCTTTCACGATCCGATTAATAATTCTGGGACTGGCTATTCTTTCGATCGCTACGAACCTCTCGATCTTTATACTTGCATGGTTAGGGCTTGGGAAGGTTTCCGACACAGAAATACATGGCAAGAGCTACAAAAACGCGGCATGAACCAAGATTTTAGTTGGTATAAATCTGCAGTTGATTATATCAAAATTTATAAGGAAATTATCGGGCAATCTGGAGAATTAGACGAAGCAGAAAAGCAAAAGCTAGCAACATTAACTAACAAGTCTCATTAATTTTGTTTACCTCTCCTTCAAGAGAGGTAAATTTAAAGTCTCTTCTGAAGATCT
>JASJCW010000180.1 GCA_030065265.1 Prochloraceae cyanobacterium | reverse complement strand
TTTTGCAAAAGGCGGAGAGAAAGCTGTCGTAGCTACCCAAGTGGCTTTCTAGGTCAAACTCCACACTAATCTACTAAATATACCTATGGAATATATTTAAACCGTTAACCCCAGCTAACCTAAATTCGATCCCAAGATCTTAGTTCTAACTCGACTCATAATGACCGACTGGTCAGTCATTAAATGGGATCGCTAATGTCGGCGGCTTGAAATTAGATGAAGTTCGTTTAATTACTTATTTATCGAGGTTCTCCCGCTTAAACTAAACGGACTAGTTTGAATTTAAAAAAAGCTAGACAGATTGTCTGATAGTTAAAGCTCCAGAGCAATTTACCAAATATGCCTACGGATAATTGATTGAAACAAGAGTATCTGTGGAACACTTAGTTAAAGTCTTTAAAATATTTTGGGGCTGAATTTGAATTTTCAAGCTTTAATATGTCTATTTTAACTATTTTTGAAGATGGCTAACTTTGGCACCTTAAGCAAGAAAACAATCAATATTTTGAGAAAGTATTACTGAGGAGCAAAATTATGAATAATCAAATTTTTAATATTGATAAAGACTTGCAGATTTATAGATTGAATCTTGATAAATTGCTTGTGCAGATTTTCGAGCTGGCAGAAAAAGTTAATAATCAGAAACTCATTGAAACTCTAAATAGCCTCAAAAAAAATCTTAATAAGCCTTTTATGTTTGTGGTCGTAGGTGAAGTCAAATCAGGTAAAAGTAGTTTTGTTAATGCCTTAATCTCAGCAGATGTATGTCAAACAGATTTAAAGCCTTGTACTGATAAAATTCAGGAGATTTATTATTCCCCCGAAGAATTAGAAAGAGAAATCAATCTAGATCAGATTGAAATCGGGAAGCCAATCGAAATCTTAAAAGAAATTTGTATTGTAGATACACCAGGAACGAACTCAATTATTAATAATCACCAAATTCTCACAGAAAAATTCATTCCTAACAGCGATCTGATATTTTTTGTCTTACTTTCTAAAGCTTTATTTTGTCAAAGTACCTGGGATTTTCTGAACTTTATTAATCTAGAATGGCATACTAAAATTGTCTTTATTATACAGCAATCTGATTTGCTGACTCCAGAACAATTAAACCAGGCGATTTCTGAAGTCAAAGAAATTGCTGTAACTAAAGGAATAGATCAACCCTATTTGTTTGCTACTTCAGCTCTATTAGAGTTAAACGAGCAAGGGAATAATAGTGGCTTTAAAAAAGTCAGAAAATTTATTAAAGAAATTGTTAAAACCAGACAAACCTATAAATTAAAATTACATAATGCGACTCTAACAACAAAGATAATTATTAAGGAAATTGCTCGAGAGCTAAAAACAAGCAAAGAGAGCTTCCAATTAAAGAAAGCTGGAGTAGAGCTGGTAAAAAGAAGATTTGAGAGCGGTCGGAATCAAGCTCGAGAACAAGTAAAAAACACGATTAATCACTTATCTCAAAGGTACAGTGAAATTGGCACAACTATTAAACAAAAGTTGCGAAATGAACTTACCTTATTTTCTTTAATTCAAAAAACTTTTTCATTCAGTTTGAATAAATATTTAAAAAGTTTTACTGAAAATTGTCAAAAAAATTTCCAGTCTGAAATTAATCAAATAGCAGGACAAAAAGCTAAATACATTCTCGATGGGATCTTACAATTCAGTGAGGATTTAAACCAAGAGCTTGAGACAATTCCTTTAAATAATCTCAAAAATCAGCAAAACTCTGCCAAGAATTCTGCTGACTTTGAGGAAATGCAGCAACAAATCAAGAGTAAAGTAGATAATTTGATTAAGAATGATGATTTATTTAAATCTTTAATTAATGCTGGAGCTACGGGGGAGATCCTGGCAAAAACTGGTCTCTATTCCAGCTTAACACTAATAGTTATCAAAATTATTGAACTAGGATTTCAGGAATTAGTTGCATTGGTAGTTGAGTTAGCACTTGGGGGTTTAGGAATTGGATTTTTTCTGACTGGCTTTAATTGGCAAAGGAATAGTATTATCAATAGATTCAATCACTCTATTGATGAGACAAAAAACTTGTTGTCAAATCAACTCGAGCAACGACTTAATCAAGAATTGAGCATTATTTACGATCATTTAGAAGAAGTTTTTTTTCAATTTTATGATGATATCGCTCAAGAAGAAAAGGAAATTAGATTTTTAGAACATTCTTACTCAAGTATTAAAATAGATTTTGAGAAACTAGATTTTAATCAATTATCTCTAGAAAAATCTTAGTCAAAGTCGCACAAGGCTATCTAGAGATAAATTTGGCTATTAATAAAGGATTTTCAAGCTCTCACTTGGCGGACGAATTAAAGTTGGAAACCACCACGAGATCGCTGTTGTTGTCGTTTTTGTTGTCCTTCGATCCAATACTGTCGATCTTGTTCTTTGATTCTGTTGGCGATAGCTGCATCAGTCTTTTCAAACCATTTGAAATCAAGCTCGTTAAAATTAGCCAAAGCACGATCGTGACGGCGATAATCGTTGGAATGGTTAACCTGATATATTAAACCGCGATCGTCAGAATTAGAGTAAATATTGAGATTAAGATCGTCGAGGGTAATAGTATAGCGATCGCCTCGGTAAATCTGGCTTTGCTGTGCATTCGCTCCCGCTTGAGATCCCTGATGCCGATCGCCCCAAGATATAAGAATCATCCTCGCGTAGTGGTCGATATACTTAATTTGTTTTTGTTTGATCACCTTGGCCTCAGTGGCAAAGATGCGTTGAGCGTTATACTCGGATAAATCGTGGTGGGTAACTCTCCAATCGGCGCGATCTGGAGCCGAACAAGAGTTATCAGTTTCGGCCCGACATTTAAAAATCAGTTTGTTCGAACCAAGACCAGTATTATCTTTGAGGAAAAGCCTGAGCTGTTGGTGATAACCTAGGCCAGATTCGAGTTCTTCAGACCATTTAAATTTAAAGTTGGTAGTTTCGTAATAACTTTTGAGGTTATTCACCTGCTTTCGGTGGGTGTCAAAGCCGTATGTCGGATCGCGGCCTTTTTCAGAGAGGATTTTAACGACAGCATCTTTAAGGCGATCGAGATTCCCATCATACTGAGTATTTTCAAGCTGCAACTGGCGTTGTTCTTGTTCAATGGCTTTTTGGGCTTTTGCTAACGCTTCTGCTTGAGAAGTTTGAATCTGTTCTACCTTAATAGCGAGGGATGTGAGGCAGTCTTGATCTTTTTCGGTTAAAGAGTTATGGTCGATTTTAATATTATCGAGATCGGGCTGGTTGTAATCGAAATAGTTAAGGCGTAAAAGTAATTGGTATCGAGGATAGTTAGACTCGATCGTGAGAGTGTGGGCGTTAAGTCCGGTTTCAAGAGATTCGGCTAAGGAGAGATCGTACTTGGTTTGAGTGTTGGTTTTGATAGTAATTGTGTACTGGTTATGAAAACTGGTTAGCCCGATATCGACCTGTTTAAATAAGGAATTCGGGAGAAAAAAGCGGTCTTTGGGAGATTTAGGCCTCTCAGATGGATAACCAGAAAGTTCGGTGTAGGAGATTGCGCTTTTAATTACGGGGGCTAAATCCTTAATTTCCTGCTTTTGCTGTGCCATTTTGCGCTGTTTTTCAAGTTCGGCCCGCTTAAAGTCAAGCTGTCGTTGCTGTTCTCGATATTCTTCGGCTCTGCGGCGGGCAGCTTCAGCCTCAAGTTTTTTTCGTCGTGCTTTTTCAACCGCTTTTTGTCGTTTGAGAGCTTCAATTCTTTGCCGCTCCTGCTCCTGCTGCTGGCGAATAATTTCGGCAAGTTTCTGTAATTGTAATTCTTTCTCTTGTAGTAATTCTAGGGTTTGTTGAGGGGTATCGGGGGCGATAGTGCAACTGTTATAAATTTCTCGTTCGATTTGGCGGTTAAATTGAACGCCGCGATGTTTTTGAAGTCCGCTAAAGGTATAAGCTTTCCCTAAGCTAGTCCCAGAGAAATTAACTCCTTTATGGCTGTAGCTCAACCCCATTATCGATCCTGTTGAGGAATAATGAACCTGGTGGGAAACATCATGCTCTTCAAGATGTTTGAGAAGTCCGTTAACTGTTAGAGGGGATTTATAATCGACCAGTTCATCGATGGTTTGCTGTAGATACCGTCTAACACTCCCCTCCCAGGTGCGATTCAGCAATTCTATCTCCTGACGGGTTTGTTGGCGGCGATCTAGTTCCCAGGAGCAGGGGACTTGCCTTATTTTATATTCCTTCTCCAGTGAGCGAATGACTTTTTGCGATCTGTAGTAATCATTATTAGTATTGACGATCTTTCCATTGAGATCCACGAGAGAAGTGACCAGGTGTAAATGTTGGTGGTGGCGATCTTTGTGTAATACTGCTACAAACTGCGACGATTCAAAGCCCATACCTTTTAAATATTTACGAGCTAATTCATCCCATTGGCGATTGTTTAATTTCTCTTTGGGGTCGAGGGATAAGGAAACATGGTAAACGATTTGAGAAACATTAGGACGCAAGGCGATCGATAACTTAAATTCCGATGCCAGGCTTGGGTAATCTCTGCCGAACATATTGGAACTTACTAATTGCGCCTTCTCTTTTTCGAGGAGGTACTTAAGAAGAGGGCGGAAATTAGATCCTTTAGTTATGTTTCCAATCATGTTTGGATTTTGGATTTTGGATTTTGGATTTTGGATTGGGGGGTCTTACCGTTTCGATTACTCCGAATAGTTTTGATGGAGCTTACAATCATAGCTACTATCTCATTAGTTTCTTTCATTAGAGCAGCTAGTTTATGTTCGGGGAAAATCTCAGCTTCTAATAAAAGTTCTAGCCAATATAGTGTTTCAGAGGATTTTGGATTTGGGATTGGGGATTTTGGATTAACTAATTGTTTCCCAAAAAGGTAGAATTTGCGCTCGCGGGCGAGCAATATTTCTGCTTTTGGAATTGTCAGTAATTTTAAACTCATATTTTTTACCTTAAGTACAAAGCCATCCAAAATCCAAAATCGAAAATCTAAAATACAGGTGATTTGGCTCTACAAGAAGCACGGTAGTTAGCACCAACTGAAGTAGCCGATCTGAGTATTTGTTTGCCGATTACTTGAGCAATGGAAGTTGGTGGTAAAGCATTAACCAGTTTAATAACTCTCAAAGCTAAATTTTTAGTTCTTTTCTTAAACTGTTCTTCGTTCATAATCCAAAATCCAAAATCTAAAATCTAAAATCTAAAACTTAGCCGATTGAATTGCTAACTTTAAACCGATCTCGTTTACTAGATTCAGGGTTTCTTCTAATAACTCGGAATCTACGGAGATCCGATTTTTATCTAAGCGATTGTGAGAATTAGCCAATTCATTGAGTCGATCCAGTTTCTCTGAAATTTCTTTGAGAGTTTGGTAGGTTTTAACGTTAACCTCTGGCACGGCATTATTAGTGAGTGGGTTACGGCTTGATTGGATTTCTACGGGGTCGGGTTGAAAAATTTTATAACGGCAATAAGCCGATCTCGTCATGGCATTGGCTGCAGCACTGCGATCGAGCGATTCTTTTTCAGCAGCAGTCAGACTGAACGAAAATAACTGACGATTCTTATTTTTACTCATAGAAATAGAGCCGCGAGAAATAGTTTTAATGTATTATCTTTGTCGACGAATCGGGTTGAATTTCGCTATGAGGTGCGATCTGGTCAAACTTAGAGAAATAAAGGGTTAAAATACCAGTTTGGCGTTGAATGACTAAACAGAGCAATATTGGGAGAAAAGTTCAAGAAATATATAAAAAAAATATAGCTGGTTAGGCTTAATTTTTTTTTGAGAACGAGTTTTATAATAGGTCAAGTTTGAAGCGATTAAGGTTAAGTTTGGTTAAAAATAAGCCTGACAAGAAATGACAATAACCAATAGAAAATAAACAAGACAATCCAAGATTTGGCAGGATTTGGTAACGCTAAAATGTAGTATATAGCTACAAAACTTACTAGATTGAAGGGTTGAGGTAATCGGAAAAAATAGCCTTGGTAAATATTGGTATTAATTGATAGATATTGGTGAAAATTGGCAGAGCTTGGAAAATATTGGTATTAATTGGTAAATATTGTCAAAGGGCTATGAAATTAAGACCTATATGAATAAGTATAAATACTTTCAAACAAAAAGTAAAAATTTAAGACTAAAAAAAGTATCGAGAGATTTAAAATGAACAGGTAATCCAGGTGGATAGGAGAAAACTTCAACAATGAAGTTATTTATAAGTGTCGATTGTGGATCGTCGTTGACTAAAATCCTGTATCGAATCTCAAAAAAGTCTAATGAAAATTATGACGGTTATTTGGCACAGAAGCCTTTAATAGAAGAAGTATTGGCACAAAGGATCGAAGATTTTTTAAATTTTAGAGCGGATTCAGAAGTAGCAGACCCGAACAAACAGGCTTATATAACGGTAGAAAAGAGAAGTTTTGTTTTAGGTGAGTTTGCCGAGCAGCTTCATGTAGAAGAAACAGATTTTGATAAGAAATACGAAAACGGTTTATATAAAACTTTGGCAGCGATTGGGGTTGTTTTAGAAAAGCATCAAATAACCAAGACTGACGAGCTTGAGGTTTGGGTATCGGTACTGTTACCTTGGAACGAATCGAGGGATAAGGAAATATTTAAGGAAAGATTTTATAAGCTCTCGAAGTCGTATAAGTTTAGAGGCCAAACGATCAAGCTAAAGTTAATCCCTGAATGGTCTTTGGTAGTGATGACTGAAGGAATGGGGATTGCGGCAGGATTTATGTTAGAGAATATGTCCCTTTTCAAAGATAAAAAAGTGGGCATCGCGATGTTTGGTTATCGCAATATAACAGGCTTAACTTTTGAAAATACATATTATAAAAACGGGACTTCGCCGAAGTTGGGTATGAGCAAATTTCTCGATTGGGTGATCGAGAGAAGTTCGGCACTCGAGCGTCATTCATTACTTAAAATAATTAATAAATCGATTCAAGAGATCGAGATTGATAAATATGCGATTGCCGATCATGTTATTGAGCATGACGGTAGACATTATGCTATGAGCAGTTTCCTGGAGTGGGATAAGCTCAAAGCGGTGCAAAATTTAACTAGCACCGTCGATCCCAAACTAAGAGAGCGTGAAATTAAAGATCAAACGAAGATCTTAGAAACTGTGAGTCGAGAATACCGGGCCAGAGTAAGAAAATGGTTGCAGAAGACCTTTCCAGTTGAGGAATTTGATTATTTGTTTGTTTCAGGTGGATCTGTCAAATTTTTACGCACTGAAATTGAGGCACATTGTAACTGCTATCTAATGGTCGATCGTGATGCCGATGATGGCAGTAAGTATCGATTTGTCGAAAATTCCCAAGCAGACGCTCGAGGGGCAAATGAATATTTTGCCATGGGTGATAGTGACGAACATATCCAACTGATCGGCGATCGCTTACTAATTGATAAAGTTGAAAGTATTTATCGCATACGCGACAACGATATCGAGAAAATGGCTTTAAATATACGTTTGGTCGATAATTATGGCGCGATGGAGCGTTTATTTAGCAAAGAAAGAAAATATCAGGCCAAGCTCAGAAGCGATCGCGCTTCAAAAGGCGGTAAAGCAGCTCAAGCGGCAAGACAAAAAAAAGACACCCCACAGACAGAATCAGTAGAATTAGGTTCGGGTATATAGTTAATGATTAATCGGAGCGACGGGGCGACGGGGAGAAAATGCTTATAATTGCTCGATTTATTTTAAATATTTGATATCAATTTACAACTTTTACTCTCCCAGTCCCCCAGTCTCCTCGTCCGGGAAAGTTATAGAGCCTTTTATATTTAGTTATCGTTACTAACAACAAGTTATCGTTCATTGAAGGCTCTATAACTATTCCACCCCCGATAAATAAGTAATTAAGCAAACATAATATCAAGAACGGCGATAGCGAAGGACATGACGAAAGAGAATCAGCGTAACAGTTATACGATTACGATCCGGGCTGGGGCCGACGATGTCAATTTGAGCGAGTTGATCGCTTATTTGAAGGCGATCGGCCGAACCCAGGCTAACCAAAAAATAGAAAGCTTAATCATGATGGGAATGCTGGCTTTAGCTAAGAAACATTCCGGCAAATATACCCCCGAACAATTGGCAATGTTCTGTTTGGAGAATGCGAATAATTTATCAAACTATTCAAGCTTTCTCAGACAGGCTTTTGGTTTGGTAGACCCTCAATTACACTCTAATTTACTCCAAACAGGAGTTTTAAGCGCACCACAGCAGCAGGTTGGCCAATTAACAAGACCGCAGCCACAGCCATTAGCTGGAGAAATCAATGGTGTAAACGTCAATGGAGCAGTAAACCTATCCTCCCAATCAATCGCCGCTCATACGGCTAATTTACCCCTAGATTCTCAGATCGGATCTCCGATTGTAGATTCTTCTATATCTAATCAAGACTCAGATCCCGAAGATGACGATCTCGCGGATGAACCTGATTTCGATCGAGCTTTTGGCGATTAAGATCAAGTCCGGGATTTCAAGATCAATCAATCGGGGCTAGGTTACAGAGAGCCTTTTCTGTAACACAAAAGTATTATTGATTGGCGATCTCAGTGAAGCGAAAGAATCTAAATAAATATATTTTGAAGTAAAAACATCATAAATTGCTCCCCATTGCTGGTTAAAAAAATAGAGCAAAAGATTTAAGATTTACTTAATATTATTTAAAAATATACGGGTACTAATCAGATATCGATTAGGTATCTAGGAGCTACTTAATTTGATGTAGTACCAGAGCGTTATTTTAGTGTTTTGAAAAAGTGAAGATTTTTTAGTTAATTTTGGGTATTTAGGAGATATTTAATAACTACTTTTAGCCATACTAATGAGTATTTAATAGGTATCCAAAATCACCAAAAAATTAAGCGTTATTTTTTAACGCCTAAAAGATTTATATTTCAAGTAGTAGTATTTTAGTCTCATATAAGAGAGATTCATTTTGCTTTCGCTGAGGATTTATTAGCAGATTGCCGATCGTAATGGCCACTCAGGATCGATAATTTTTAGTTGGGGAAGATTTTTAAGGGTGAGATCTCTTTGGACAAAGCCGAGTGGCCGACGCGATCCAATCAAAGATAATTTTCTCACCAGCAGTTTTATAAGTTGTAATCACGGCTATTTGTCTCAAACACCTCACTCCAATAAAGGCACAGCCGCAATAGTTAAAACGCAATAGTTAAAAAAGAAATAGCAGGATAAATCGATCGCTATTAAGAAGCGATCGGTGTTGTTGTGGCGAGAAGGCTTATCGTAACGCGAATAGGTTACAGGAAGAATTATGTAAGATAAGAGTATTATTGATTGGCGATCTCAGTGAAGCGAAAGAATTTAAACAAATATATTTTCAACCAAAAATATCATAAATCGTTCTATAGCTGGTTAAAAAAATAGAGCAAAAGATTTAAGATTTACTTAAAATAACTTAAAAAATAGAATTGGTTGAAGATGCTTTGAATTGATTCAAAATCATTTGGAAAGGGATTGATTTATGTAGTACGTGAATTTAAAAGAGAATTCTCAATCGGCTCAAGAAATACATAAGCGTTGAATGCCATTTAAAAGCTTTGAGAAAGGATTGAAATGCTCGAGTTTGAATTAAGACCATTTCAAATCGTCGCAAAAATTGAGTAGAAATACTTGGTCAGCTCGATGTCGGGGAGGGACAGTAGCAGCTTGAAATTATCGGTAGAAAAAATAACCGACAATAACTGAGAATAACTAAAAGTTAGAAAATTTGCTCCCATCGATGTAGTACGTGAGCAATGTTTGGAATTGGTAAAAGATCCAGTAACTTAGAGTAACTGACAATAGTCGTAAGTTATTTTCAATAATTCAGATTAACTGACAATAACAGAGAGTTACCGAAAATAGTTGCTGTAAAAGATCGAATACTGACAAGGGAGGCCTCGATAGCGAGAGCAACTCTACTGAAACTAGCCAGCTAGCTTAGGCTTTTTCCCCCGAAAGAATATACCACCTTCGCGCGATCGATCCTACGAAGGTAGAAATATTTGTAAGTTTTCAAGGTGGTGTCTTATTTACACCGAAGTCCCTTAGAGAAAATCAATTAGATAATACGATTTGAAGTGTTAGATGTTATCAAAAAAAAAAATTTGGCTTTAATTAAGAATTTTTATCAATAAATTTTGCTTAACAGAAATTTACAAGAAGAAAAGCATTTGAAAGCTTTACTCTGATTAGATTACAGCGATTTTGTTTCAGCCAAGAGTTAAATTTTTGGGCATAAAGCGTGGTCGGGGTAAAGCAGAAAAAATGATGGACTCAAAGCTTTATCTTGATTACGATCCGGGATAATATTAGCTGATAAATATTCAAAAATTAAATTTGGACTTGTAAACGCGATAAAAGCCAAAATACCTGGGTATAGAGGAGGTAAATAACGGTGGCGAGTCCATTAATTTTCCTAGCTAAAATACTACACAACTTCAGAAGAGTCAAAAAGCGAGATTAGAGGAGAAATAAAGGAGTTTTAACGACAATTTAACGGAGTTTTCAGGGAGTTAAAATCTATTCTATTGAGAAATATTATTATTTAGTTGTTCAACTCCAAAAAAGCCCATAAATTTCCTCTTATTTTGCGCCAAACTACCCAAAATAGAAGGAATTCTAAAGACCATTTAGAGGAGGAATAAAGGAAAATATTGCGTTTTCAGTCCAAACAGATGTACTAAACTAGTTATTGGGGTAAAC
Organism: Prochloraceae cyanobacterium; assembly: GCA_030065265.1. Lineage (GTDB taxonomy): Bacteria > Cyanobacteriota > Cyanobacteriia > Cyanobacteriales > JASJDA01 > JASJDA01. The sequence continues at coordinate 1,081 of JASJCW010000180.1, read as the reverse complement.
CGCTATTTTCAAGATTTCCTGTTTCTGTGCTGATGTGGGAAAGTTAATTATTTACTTATAGGCCAGACAAAAAATAATGGGACTGATTTTGATGGATTGGGAGCAGGTTTTGAATTCTCGTGTGGATTAGACTAGAGCTAAATGAAGTTTGATCGCAGCATTGACATCATTTAGCAGTTGAGTGTTGATTGCGCCGGTAGCTTTTCCGATGATGCGAGTTTTAGAAATAGTTCTAATTTGTTGTGCCATAGCTTTAGAATCTTTTGGTAAACCGGAAATGGTTGCGGGGAGAAAAATCTCAAAAGGATAAATGCGATCGATATTTGATGTAATCGGTAAAATAGTCAAAGTTAAAGAAACTTTATTATTGATATTATTGCTGACAATTAAGACTGGTCTACGTTTGGCCATTTCCCTTCCTTGAGCCGGATTAAGATCGGCGTAATAAATTTCACCACGTTTCATCTTTTAAACCGTCAGAATTAGCGATCTCCCAATCAGGATCGATTTCGGCATTAGCTTGTTGATAGGCAGAAGAGAGATATTCTGCTTGAAGTAATTTGAGAGCCGATTCAATCACAGCCGAGCGAGATTGAAAACCAGATTCAATCTTGTAATCTTCGATGAATTTGATTAAAGATGGTGGCAAAGAAATAGAGATTTTTTCTGTATTCATACTCAGCCTAACAAGTATTCTCAATTAATACTACCATATTTGAATCAAAAATTGTCTTACTAATTGGTGGGACTGAAAATCCCCTCGAACACCAACTCGAAGCAAATTTATCGGTATATATTTCGGGATTGATATCGCAGACCACGAGATTATCGGTTATAATCTGCTCTTAGGGCAGAGGGCTTCCAATGTACTGGAAAATAAGTAAGGCTTCAAAGACTAATTCTGCTTAACCACGATTAATTCTATATAATCAAGCCTTACTTATTTTCTTAGCTACTTTATCGGCAGAGGGCAGAGGGCAGAGGGAGGGAAAAGGAAGAAAGAAAATAAAGGCTTGAAGAAGGCAGAGGGCAGAAGGCAGAGGGCAGAAGGATCAATTAGTTAGAGATTCTGACCCCAACT
>JASJCW010000179.1 GCA_030065265.1 Prochloraceae cyanobacterium | reverse complement strand
AATAGAAATCAACAACTACCTGTTTCGAGACTGTAAAAGTTGGTATGCCTAACAACTGAGCGAACATAAATAAAATAACAATCTAATTAACATTCCTTAATAAATATTCCCTATTTAGCAAAGCAACTAACGTCAAGTAAAAAAACCAATTTAACCAAAATAACTCTATAGTAAAAATTTTGGGAACAAAAATAACATTATTAAACTCCGATCCCACTCTATCGATCCTGCAAAAGTTAATCGCACACAACAACAGAGAATCTCCCTTGAGAATTGTCTAACTTTTGTAAAAATGGCTTTGGCAAAAAATTTACTCTCTACAAACAACCAATAGCAAAGTCAAGTTTTATTGGATCTTCAATCTGCTTGCTGTTGCTTTTCGCAAGAGATTGGATTGACCGACAGCACTTAATTCCTCAAAATTTAAGCTGCGATTCTGGCAAAATTGTCTCAATAGTTGTAGAATTCAATACCAGTTGTTGCTCCCAATCTAGTAAATAACTTAAAAACAAAGCCATGAAGCTATAAGATTGATAAAGCACCAAAAGTGCTTCAAAAAAATCAAATAAAAGGTGGTTTCTCTACCCATCAATAGCGATCGGTTCTCTTAACCCAAAATATATGGCTAGTAAATTGATTTACTACCAACTTACGAGGAGCAAAAATTACTTGCCAATCGAAATAAGAGATAAAAACAAACTCGCGAAAACAACAAATAAAGTTAACTTGCGCTTTCCCTTTGTCTTCATCGATATTAGGGTTGTTCGACAAATTGACAAAAATATAACATTAGACTTGAGAAGGAGAAATTGATTGTGAAATATCGGGGATTAATTGCAGCAATACTTGCTATCTGTGTTGGATTATTGACTGCTTGTTCTGATGAAGTTGTTAGTAAAGAACAGCTAACTTACGATGAAATAGTAAATACTGGATTGGCTAATAAGTGTCCTCAAATCTCAGAATTTACTCGTGGTTCTATTGCGATAGATTCCGACCAAGAATACATTGTTACGGATATGTGCATTGAACCGCAAGAATATTTTGTCAAAGTAGAACCGACCAATAAAAGACGAGAAGCAGAATTTATTGGTGCCAAAGTTCTCACCAGAGATACTTCTAGTCTCGATCAAATTAGTGGCACTCTAAAAGCTGACGAAAACGGAGTTTTAACATTCCAAGAAACCGATGGAATTGACTTTCAACCTATTACAGTTCAGTTACCTGGTGGTGCTCAAACACCTTTCTTATTTACAGTTAAAGGTCTAACTGCTCAAACAGAACCAGGTTTCACTAAAATTAATACCTCTACTGACTTTGTTGGCCAATTTAAAGTCCCATCCTATCGCGGATCTGTGTTCTTAGATCCCAAGGGTCGTGGGGTAGCTAGTGGTTATGATAGTGCTCAAGCACTACCTTCTAAAGCAGATGAAGAAGACTTAACTCGTGCTAATGTCAAACAGTTAGTATCCGGTACTGGTACGATGAACCTTCAAATCGCAAAAGTAGATCGCGAAACTGGAGAAATAGCCGGAACTTTCCAAAGCGAACAACCATCTTCTACAGATTTAGGCGCAGAAGAACCTGAAGATGTCAGAGTTCGTGGTATTTTCTATGCTCGCATCGAACCCAAAGCTTAAATTTAGCGATCGCTGAGACTTAAAATTTAAAACAATTAAATTATTTTTGGGGAGTTTAATATCTCCCCCTTTTTTTATCAAAAATTTAAAAACCTATAGCACCTTAATTATATTAAGACATTAATTCTTGTCCGAGAGAATAAGAGACAGTTGGAACAGTTAATAATTATTCCAAATCGATCTGCCCATCCTTTATAGAAAAAAATACTTAGTTTGATCTACATTTTTAATGATAGTTCGATCGATTAAGTATTTTCAAATAAAAAATAGGTAAAGTAAGTACAATCTAGGATATATAAATTTTAGTTTATCTATTAAATAATAGTGTAAATGCAGTTGTCATTAAATCGAGTTGACCAATACACTTAAGAAAAGTTGATTTAGCAAATATTCTAAATAAGGTTCACCTTAACACTCTTCAACAAAACTATTTTTTCAATAGAAAAATAATCGATCTGTAAAGATCCTAAATTTAGATAGCTCTAAATGTTAGATAGATAACTTACTACTCAAGTATTTATCTAACTATTTCATTCCTATAAATATAAAAAATAAATCTAGATATGAATACAACAATTGTTTCTAAAGAAATTAAACAAGAAAGCTCTATTTTATTAAAAAAGTACCAACAAAATAAAAATCTTACTATTCGTAACAAAATTATGCAACTCAATTTTGGATTAGTAAGAAAAGAAGCTTACCATTGGTCAAATCAATGTAATGAAACATACGAAGATCTATTGCAAGTAGGAAGTATGGGTTTAATTAGAGCAATAGAAAGATTTGAAATTCATAAAGGATATGCTTTTAGTTCTTTTGCGATTCCTTATATTCGGGGTGAAATTCAGCATTATTTACGCGATCATAGCTGTTCGGTAAGAATTCCTCGACGTTGGTTAGAATTAAGAAGACAAGCTCGCAGTGTAACTAAAAATTACCAAGCTAATTTAAACAGGCAACCAACAGATTTAGAAATAGCTGAAACTTTAGAAGTTTCTCTTAAAGAATGGCAAGAAATTAAATTAGCTTATCAAAATCGAGAACCAGTAAGCTTAGATGTTTCAGTTGGGGACGAAGATAACGGTAAAACTAATTTAGTCGATCTCGTTCCCGATCCTAATTATCGTAGCTTTGAATTAGCTCGAGAAGATCGCATCCGTTTGCAACACGCATTGGGACAACTTGAAGATAGAACCCGTAATGTTTTAGAGTTTGTCTTTTTGCAAGACTTAACTCAAAAAGAAGCCGCAGAACGTTTGGGTATTAGTGTCGCAACCGTAGCTCGTCGAGTAAAAAAAGGAATTGGTTTATTAAAAAAATCTATGAAAGAATAGATAGATCGGTTTCTTAGTCTGACCTTAATATTTCCATATTCAAACGATCGCTTTAGTAATTCAAAGTTTTTCGATCGAAATAATAATACTTAAAACAAAACTGATATTCTTAGGTTGAACTTCTGCTTACTATAGAAAGTATCTCTATAGGATTTTCAACTGAAGTAAAGATTTAGGAGATAAATCGTGAGAAAAATTTTACTGACAGTATTTCTGACTACATTAACTTTATCAATCGCAAGCTGTTCTGGAGAAAATCAATCAGAAATCACAAAACAAACCTCTCAACCAAACAACTCTAATGTTTCTAAGAATACATCTAATAACAAGCAAGAAACAGAAGATAAAAAAGAATCAGAAATAGACGACACTGCGGCTAATAGAGACGTTCTTCCTGGCTTAATAGCTCCTACAGATCCCGAGCAACGCAGACAAGAGATTTCTAAAGGTAGACAAGATCCTTTTGCTTTAATTCCCATAAAACCCCCAATCATCACAGAAAAAATTCCAACTACTTCTAATGATGACCAAAAAACTATTGATGATAAAACTGACCAACCTGCGGACACGAAAGCGGCTCAGTTAGCCGAAGAAGTATTTGTTTCTGGAATAGTAAGAGTATCTGGGAGAACCCAAGTTATTCTTAAAGCTCCAAACGAAAGATTTACTCGTCACGTCAGTTTGGGGGAATACGTATCGGAAGGAGAAGTTTTAGTAAAAGCAGTAAAGTTAGACTCAAATCCTCCAGTCGTAGTTTTAGAACAGTCTGGAATAGAAGTTCTCAAACAAATCGGACAAAGTTAAAATAGATAGTCTCTTCTCCAAGCGATCGATATCAATCAATTTAACGTCATCGACATACATCAAAATTCCCACGCAATTTACTCGTGGGAATCGATTTTGCTTAGCAGAGGGAATGAAATCTCTTTGTTTGTAAGCTTCTTTTAGCTAAAATTATCCTTTGCCACCATAAAATGTCAAAATAAGTAAATATTAAGATTTTACGATCCCTCAAGTTAAAAAAGTTAATTTAGATATTTTTTTAAATTCAATTAGGATAAAGGTTTCTAAAAAAAATAAAATGATAGAGACTTTCAATTTTGTGGAGAACAATAAAATTTGCAGCAAGAAATAAAGCAAAAACGCCAAGAAGAAATTTCTTATCCGGGATTGCCTTTAGCAGTATATCGCGAGCTTTCTGCTCACTTACAACAAATTAAAGGCATAACGACCGAAATCATCCCCCAACAATCTCTAAAATTTGATTATGAAAAAAGTCAAGTCAATAGTTTGTTAATTAAATATGATGAGGACTTAGATCGAAATTCTCAAGATCGCCTCAAAGAAATTTTGAATTATTACGCCGAAAAACATGGCAAAACTCATAGCTTTAGTTAGAGCTAGAGAAAAAGCGATCGGGCAGTTTATTGATTTATCAAAACTGCCCGAAAATAGGGCAAACACGAACAAACTAAGGTGAGAATTTTTAGTTACTCACTCCCGATAGAGAAGTAACTAATGCCTCTTTGAGAATGTTGGCTTTATCTATTCTTTCCCAAGGTAGATCGAGATCTGTTCTGCCAAAATGTCCGTAAGCAGCTACATCTTGATAAAAACGACCTCCACGTTCGCTAGGAAGATAGCGTAAATTGAGGGTTTGAATAATTCCTGCCGGGCGCAAGTCAAAGTTCTTTTGTACTAAATCAAGTAAAATTTCTTCATCTACTCTAGCCGTACCAAAAGTTTCCACCATGATGCTCACAGGACGAGCTACCCCAATAGCATAACTAACTTGTACTTCACATTTATCTGCCAGACCGGCCGCTACAATATTTTTAGCAACGTAACGGCAAGCATAAGAAGCACTGCGATCGACTTTTGTGGGATCTTTACCCGAGAAAGCACCACCACCATGGCGAGAATAACCGCCATAAGTGTCAATAATGATTTTTCTACCAGTTAAACCTGCATCTCCTTGAGGGCCGCCAATTACAAATTTTCCTGTTGGGTTCGTCAGAAATTTAGTTTTGCGATCGGGTTGAATTTCTAGATTGGCAAATACTGGCTTAACTACTGCTTCCCAAAGATCTTGGTTAATTTTGGCTTGAACGGCTTGATTTTCGGTAATCTCATCAATAGTTTCTGTATGTTGAGTGGAAATTAGGATCGTATCGATGCCGACAGGTATTCCATCTTCATAAATAACTGTAACTTGAGTTTTACCGTCGGGCCGCAAATAAGGCAGTTGTCCAGTTTTACGAGCCACTGTTAATTGTCGAGCCATTCGATGGGCTAAACTAATCGGTAAAGGCATTAGTTCGGGAGTTTCATTGCAAGCAAAACCGAACATCAATCCTTGATCTCCAGCACCAATTCGATCGAGTTCGTCTTCGCTTAAATTTTGCTTTGATTCTCTAGCCGCATTCACTCCTAAAGCGATTTCAGGAGATTGTTCGTCTAATGCTACTAATACAGAGCAGCTATCAGCAGAAAATCCGTTTTTAGCGTCGGTGTAACCAATCTCAGCAATTTTTTTTCTGACTAAATCGATATAATTAATGTTGGCTTCAGAGGTTATTTCTCCAGTAATGAGAACCAAACCCGTATTAACTACAACCTCTGCCGCAACTCGAGAGCGAGCATCAACAGATAGTAAAGCGTCTAAAATGGTATCTGAAATTTGATCGCAGATTTTATCGGGATGGCCCTCAGTAACTGATTCAGAAGTAAAAAGATAGCGACGAGACAATTTTGATTAGTCCTCCTCAAGTATTTTGGTTAAGATAATTTTCTTGTTAGACTAACTTTTTATGATACAAGGATATATACGCTAGATGCGGAACATCTAAGAATCTCTCTCAAAGTTTAATTAGATCTTTTTTTTTACTCAAAAGTGATTCGCGCTTTAAATCAGAAAATCTAAATAAAAGTTTAAAGAATTCTAATTTCATCCAATCGAGATATTGCTACATCTGCTGTAGCTAAATGAGGAGCTTGGGAATTGTGCCAACATATACCTACGACACCGCCTGCACCAGCATTTCTGGCCATTTCAATATCCCCTTGAGAATCTCCCACCATAATTGTTGATTTCGGCTCTACGCTCAAAGCCTGACAGGCTTTTATAAAGAGTAAGGGATTCGGCTTACTCAACTGCCCATCTACTCCCATTGTAAGTTGGATATATTGAGATAAACAATTGTGCTCGACGAAAGATTTTACTCCAGTAGTAGAATCAGCAGAAAGAATACCTAGTTTTAATCCTGATTTTGATAAGTATTGTAATGTTTCCCAAGTGCCATTAAAAATAGGAGACATTTCACTTCGATCTTTGAGAGATTGTTCGGCTTGTTTAAAAGCAGAAATAGCGATCGATTTAGCTTCAAACCAACTATGACCTTTTTTGGCAATATAAGCGGCAGCAGCGATCGCGTTTTCTTGATGACTGCCAACTGCCATTAATCCTGTCGGATCGATCTTATTATTTAATACACCGAAGGTTTTTAATAAAATGCGATCGGTTCCGGGAATCTCAGCATCAATTGCTCTGGCACGTTCTCGGGCTAAATTGTATAAAAATTGCTGAGAATTTTGTAACGTACCATCTTTATCAAAAATAATCGCTTTGATATTTTGGAATTTAACTTTCCTACAATTAATCGTTATCATAACTAATTCTCTAACAATATCAGTAGATTTCTCAACCCGATCGATCCAGTAAAAAAAAGAGGGCATATTTCCCCCTTTTAACAAGACTATCAGTCGAAATTATAAAATTATTACAATTTATCTATTCTTCAGTTCCAGCAACCGCAACCACTTCTTCTTGTTCTTGTGTTTGTTCTGGCTGTTGGATTTCTACTTCTGACTCTGGGCTGGAAGATTCTTCTACTTTTGTTTCTATAGTTAGACCTTCTGCTTCTGCTTTTAGTTTCTGGCGATACTTTTCTGCCATTTCTTCTGCTTTGTCAAAAACTAACTCTCTATTTTTGAGCATATCTCCAGGTTCTGGTTCTAATTGTTTGGTTGAAAGAGATATCCGACCTCTCTCTGCATCAAGATCGATAATCATTACTTTCAATTCATCATTCACATTGAAGACGCTGTGAGGAGTGTCAATGTGATCGTGAGAAATTTCAGAGATATGGAGTAAACCGCTCACTCCACCTATATCTATAAACGCACCATAAGGTTTAATTCCTCGTACCGAACCAGTAACTACTTGACCAACTTCTAAACCATTCATCTTGCGCTCTACTAAGGCACGACGATGACTTAAAACAAGACGGTTCCTTTGTTCGTCTACTTCTAAGAATTTTAAAGGTAAATCTTGCCCGACTAAATCTTCTTTCGCTTCGCGAGTGCTGATGTGAGATCCGGGAATAAATCCTCGTAAACCTTCAATTCTTACCAAAGCACCGCCTCGATTTGTAGCAAAAACATTCGATCGCACTGTAGCGTCTTCTGTCTGTAACTGACGCACCCGCTCCCAAGCACGCATGTATTCAATACGACGAATTGAAAGTGTTAATTGCCCGTCTTCGTTCTCATCTGTTAGTATAAAAAATTCTCTAGTTTCATTTGGCTGCAAGACTTCAACTGGGTCGTCTACCCGGTTGATTGACATTTCTTGGATTGGAATATAAGCTGCAGTTTTCGCACCAATATCAATCAGAGCACCTTTCGGTTCCACACTAAATACGGTTCCGCAAACTATATCTCCAGGACTAAAATGATAATCGTATTTATCTAGAAGGGCAGCAAAATCCTCATGTGTGAACCCTATGTCTTTCTTAGTCTTTACTTTCTGATCGATCATGTGCGTTTAATTTCCTTTTTGTTGTCTCCTTAATTACTGTGCCTCCTGTTGCTCTCCACTCACTTGGCACTGTGCAGCCTATACCTTTATGATAAACTCCCGATTCTATATCATAAGACTTTATACACTAGAATTTCAAATTAATATTTTTTTCTCTAGATATGGTACTCTGGAGTTAATAAAAATCGAGTCTATCTTTAATAGGTTTTTGGGCAGGTTAACTTGTCTACATCCTAATTTTAAATACGGTGTAGGTAGAAGTTATCTTAATTATACTTTAAAATATGTATTTTTTTTAAAATTTTTTTTATTTATCTTTTTATTGTATCATTACTTTATCGGATTTTGTCAATCTAAAGATAAACGCCGGGATAGGTAAATTCTTTAAGATCGACTCATGATAGAAGTTATATTTTCAGGATTTTTGCTCGCTTCTGTTAAAGGTGATTGCCAACTATCATTTTTTGTTTCTGAAGTTTCTCCTTGTAAATGCTTTAATGTTTCGACAAAATCTTTAATCCCTTTAAATTCTCCGTATACTGAGGCAAAGCGAATATAAGCTACTTCATTTTCCACACGTAAGTGTTTTAAAACTAATTTACCGATTTCTTTGCTTGTTACTTCTCTTTGAGAGCTTTGTTGTAATTGAATTTCAATTTCGTCGACGATATCTTCTAAACGTTGTTGAATAATCCCCGTTTTTTCGCAAGCACGAATTATTCCTCGCATCAATTTAGATCGATCGAAGGATTCGCAGGAATTATCTTTCTTAATTACGCTTATTGGTACAAATTCAATCCTTTCATAAGTAGTGAACCTGCGCTTGCAACCAAGACATTCTCTTCTTCTGCGAATACTTTTTTGCGCTTCTGTAGGACGAGACTCTAAAACCCGGCTTTCTTTGTGCTGACAATAAGGGCATTGCATGGCTTTTAGCCCCTCAAACTCTAAATAAATTTGGGCTATGACAAGTTTCAAGTCGTAGCAAATCGCTATCTAAAAAAAACAAAATATAAAAATAAGAGCCGCTTAGGATTTTTTTAAAGCATTACTTAAATAGTATAACTTTAAAACTTCGGCTCAGACATATTAAAACGTTTTGTTTTTGATTTGTCTTGTTAAGAACTTTATTTATTTTTGAATTCTGGGGGGTTCGCGAAAAGCGATCGCGAAGAACAGTACACCCAATGCCAAAGTTAAAACTAGTAAATATGCAACAGCTTCCATTTTAAAATTTTCCTAAATTCTTCTATTATTATTTTATCAATAAAAACCACTTATTTGAATTTAAGTTTTTTATTTTTGTAATTTTTTAAATTAAAAAAAGAGAGAATCATTGGTTAATTCTCTCTTTTCTAGTTTTAGTAACCGGATTTAATTTCAATCGCGCAATTTAGGTAAATTTATTGCAGCTATTGATTACTAAATGGTTTCTTCTTTACGAGTTGATAGGTCACCAAGTTTTTGGAACAAACCAAATTCTACTTGTTCTCCAAGATCGGGGTCTACCCCAGCAAATACATCGCGGAAGATAGTCCGAGAACCATGCCAGATGTGTCCGAAGAAGAATAGTAAAGCAAATACAGCGTGACCGAAAGTGAACCAACCTCTGGTACTGGTACGGAATACACCGTCAGATTCGAGGGTTTCACGGTCGAATTCAAAAGCTTCACCAATTACTGCTTTACGAGCATATTTCTTGACGGTTGCAGGATCGTCAAAAGTTTGACCGTCTAATGCACCACCGTAGAAAGTAGCAGTTACACCAGTTTGTTCGATACTGTACTGAGATTCTGCACGTCGGAAAGGAATATCAGCACGAACTACTCCATCGGCATCAGTTAAGATTACGGGGAAAGTTTCAAAGAAATTAGGCATGCGACGAACTTCTAATTCGCGGCCTTCAGAATCTTTGAATACTGGGTGTCCTGCCCAAGATTGAGCAATTCCATCCCCTTTATCCATCGGCCCGGTACGGAATAAACCACCTTTAGCAGGGCTGTTACCGATGTAATCGTAGAATGCTAATTTTTCAGGTATTTTCGACCAAGCTTCAGATGGAGTATCTCCTGCTGCTAGGTTAGCTTCAACTCTACGTTGAATTTCTTGTTGATAGTAACCTGAATCCCACTGATAGCGAGTCGGCCCGAACAATTCTACTGGAGTGGTCGCACTACCGTACCACATAGTTCCAGCTACTACAAATGCTGCAAAGAATACTGCTGCAATACTGCTAGAAAGAACTGTTTCAATGTTCCCCATTCTGAGAGCTTTGTATAGTCTCTCGGGAGGACGAACGCTGAGGTGGAACAATCCAGCGATAATGCCAACAACACCAGCAGCGATGTGGTGAGCCACGATTCCGCCAGGGTTAAAGGGGTTAAATCCTGCAGGGCCCCATTCTGGTGCTACTGGTTGAACGTGGCCGGTTAGACCGTAAGGGTCTGAAACCCAAATACCCGGCCCCCAAAGACCTGTTTGGTGGAACGCACCAAAACCAAAACAAAGAAGACCGGATAAGAATAAGTGAATGCCGAACATTTTGGGAAGGTCTAGAGCAGGTTCGCCAGTCCGAGGATCGGTGAATAACTCTAAATCCCAATAAACCCAGTGCCAACAAGCAGCTAGGAATAATAGACCTGAAAGAATGATGTGAGCTGCTGCTACACCTTCAAATGACCAAAAGCCGGGATCTACGCCTGTTTCACCAGTCACGCTCCAACCAGCCCAAGAGCCAGTTACACCCAAGCGAGCCATGAAGGGTAAGACGAACATCCCTTGTCGCCACATCGGATTTAATACTGGATCGCTAGGATCGAAAACTGCTAGCTCGTATAATGCCATCGATCCAGCCCATCCTGCTACTAGGGCTGTATGCATTAAATGTACCGCAATTAAACGGCCTGGATCGTTAATGACAACTGTGTGTACTCGATACCAAGGTAGTCCCATTGACTACGCTCCTCCTGTCAAAATTTATTTTTTACTTCGACGCTTTTTTAATTTATTTTGTTTTTACTTTCAATTTCTGGTTTAATTTTTAAACTCGAACAATTTAGGTAAAAAGTAGAAAATTAACCTAAACGATCGCATTAAGAAATCGAAGCTTATTTTAAAGAAGTGTAACTATTGTTAGAGCTGAAATCAAGTAAATCTCAGTTTTTTTTTAAATCAAAGAGCTATCGTCGGTCTAACACTTTAATTTACAGTCTTTTTTAGCGCAGCTTTGCGTAATAAAACTTAACAATTGTTACCAATTAAGCTGACAAAAAGTCGGATCGACTTAATTACAGACAATGTTAGTTTACATTAAATAATTAAAATTAAGGAGATTCATCAGAGGAAAAGAATGGAAATCGGAGTTCCCAAGGAAACTAAAGATCGAGAATTTCGCGTCGGTTTGAGTCCGAGCAGCGTCAGAGCGTTGCAGGAAAGAGGTGCTAATGTTTTTGTTGAAACTAACGCTGGAGTAGGTGCTGGTTTTAGCGATGAAGAATACCAGAGTTCGGGGGCGACAATTGTTGCTAGCGCAGCTGAAGCATGGAGTCGAGAATTAATTGTCAAGGTGAAAGAGCCTTTACCAGAAGAATATCAACACCTTAAAAAAGAACAAATTTTATTTACTTATCTGCATTTGGCTGCCGATCGCCGTTTGACAGAATATTTAATTGAATGTGGAATTGCGGCGATCGCCTATGAAACAGTCGAAAAAAGCGATCGCTCTCTTCCCCTGCTTACTCCTATGAGTATTATTGCCGGAAGACTTGCAGTTCAGTTTGGGGCGAAATATCTTGAAAAACAACAGGGAGGAAGGGGCGTTTTACTTGGAGGAGTTCCTGGCGTTAAACCTGGTAAAGTAGTTATTCTAGGCGGTGGAGTAGTCGGTACGGAAGCAGCTAAAATTGCTGTAGGTATGGGAGCGCAAGTTCAAATTCTCGATATCAGCGTGGAAAGATTGTCCTATCTCGAAACTTTATTTGGTTCGAGGGTAGAATTACTTTACAGCAATTCGGCACAAATCGAAGCGGTAGTTCCAGAAGCCGATCT
>JASJCW010000178.1 GCA_030065265.1 Prochloraceae cyanobacterium | reverse complement strand
AGTTTTGGGAATGGAGTTTTTCTACTTTAACTTTTAGAGTACAATCTGGAAGCAATTTGATTTGTTCGGGAGTAATTTTTTGTAATAATTCTGGTTTGCGGCCCGCTCCACAAAATTGCGAGATATCCTCGAACATATAATATTTTACTTGTAGAGAGTTAGAATCACTTGGATCTTGTTGCAATCTCAGAATACGAGGACGATAGGGTCGATCTATATTAACCACGCTAGCTTGTTCGGCAAATATAGCAATACTATCGATAGTAAATAAGTTGACAGGACGCATCCACAAACGTAAATGGACGTACCAAATGGGTTGAGAATTTGCTTGTTGTTTGTTATCAAATTCTCCGGCTAAATATTTTCCTAGGGTAATTAATTCTTGGGAAAAAGACATTTATAAATAGATCGTTTACGATTTACGACATAATTATTGATTTTAGATTTCAGACGTATTTCTAAAAAAAAATAGCAATAATTATCATTCATTTATTATCCATTGTTTAGCAAATATTTGTTATTTTTTCGTGACAGCGATCTTGAGGTTAAAATTGTTAACAATGGAAAAGATAGAGAAGTAACGTTTCGATCCTAATATTTACCATTCTTCTTGACTTAGAGCTGGTAATTGAGTTAAGCTAGTTAAGGCGCAAATGGGGCTATGGCTCAGTTGGTAGAGCACCTCAATGGCATTGAGGGGGTCAGCGGTTCGAGTCCGCTTAGCTCCATCCTATTTTCCAATCAGATGAAACCTTGTTACTGGCCGGTCGAACAATTGCCGGGATTGAGTCAAGAAAACGCTAACGCTTTAAAAAAAATCGGCATTCACAATACGCAACAATTGCTAGAAAGAGCCAACAGTAAAGATTCAAAACAGCAACTTGCGAATCAATTGGGCCTTAAATTGCAATATGTCAACAAATGGACTGCTCTAGCTGATTTAGCTCGTTTACCTAGTGTTGGTTGTGTTTACTGCGGGCTTTTACTGCATTCTGGGGTTGGATCGCTATTGCAATTAAGTCAAACCCCAGCTTACCAATTACACGCTCGAATTTTACGATTTCAAGTAGCAACAATGCAAAGAAAAGATTTATGTCCGCCTGTAGAACTAGTACAAAAATGGATTCAACAGGGGCGATCGCTGGTTCGATCTAGCTCGTAGTTGCGATCGGTTAAATTTCATTTATTAATTTTTCGATACGTCGATTCAAATTAGAATCTGTTTTTCTTCTAATGGTTATTCTATTAAATTCTTCCAAAGTTAAACCATTTTTGCGTACGATCTGTCTGGATTCGTCGCAAAATTGCTTGGCTACAGATATTGTTTGTTGGGACAAACTGTTAAAGCTAGCTTGTTGATAGCAAGTAAAAGAAGGAGCAGAACCCGTAGTGCTAGAAATACGATTGTAGACTCGAAGGCGTTTTTGTTCGATTTGACGAGCAGCTCTAGCATATCGTTCGAGCTTGTCATTGTCAAAATCTTCAGCATAAGCTGCAGATTCAAAACTCAAACTATAACGATCTAAATCGATTTTAGGAGCAGTTCCTAAAATTACTCCGATTGCGGCTAAAGTGGTAACGATTAAAAAACGAGATAACATTTTATATGAATAATATGGTGCGGTTTCTATTTTGAACATCAATACAGTAATAATTTAATTTCTAAAAACAATCGTTCAAGTTAGTAGAATCTTTTTATCTGCAATATGTTCCCCAAAGTCGATCGATGGATTGATGATTATTGAAAAATTTGGCACATTTTAACAATCGCAATTTGCAAGCTAGATCGGAGATTTCCACCTCGCTTGAGAGAAAATTCTAGTTCTACCAAAATTGGCAAACTAGCAAGCAATTTTTGGGAAGATATTGACTGAACATCTTGACGTAAATAACGTATGCGATAAAAATTACTTACTTCTGCAACTTTAGCAATTTCTCGATCGCTTTTCTCTCCTTTTTCTATTATTAACTTTACTGTCAACCAAATGCGAAATTGCCCGACTAATGTAGCAACAATTCTTAATCCGGGTTCGTTGCGTTTAATTAAAAAATCTGCTAATTCCAAAGCACGAGCTTGCTGGCTGTTTAAAATAGCTTTTGCTAAATCTAGACTGCTTCTAGCATTACAATTAACTAAAGTAGAAATTACTTCCGTATTTAAAGGCTTAGTTTGGCTATAAACCGACAGTTTGGTTAATTCTTGCCATAATTGCCTCGTATTATTACCAACAGATTCGGCAATTAATTGAGTCGCATCAGATGAAAGTTCAAGACCAATTTCTGCGGCAAATTGTTCGGTTTTTTTGATAATTTCTTCGGACTTCCAAGGAGAAATTGGGGGAAATTCTTTAAATTCAGCCTGTTTTTCGAGTAATTTTGTTGATTTTAAGCGTCGATCTGGTTTTTTAGTATTAGTGAGTAATAAATGAGAAGTTGAGGGGATTTTTGTTACACTTCTCTCTAATTCTGAAAGAATGTTGGGAGGGCAGTTTTGGCAAATAGTGGTATCATTCAACCAGATTAAACGCTCTCCGATGCCGAAGACGGGAGTCATAGCAAGATTGAGGGCTTCAATCATAGATTCGGGGTTTTCCCCGGCAATTTTTTGGTAATTAAACTGAACCCAATCGGGATCTAATACTGATTCTTTAAGCTTTTTAACCGCGATCGCCAGAGAAAAATCATCTTCGCCCCAGTAAAAATAGATCGGCATTTTTTTACCAGCTCGAGAGTATCAATCAGTTTATCTTGCTTTTGCAACTCTTTCTATTGCTTTAAAATTGGATCGCCAACCAAGCATAGGTTGCGCCCAAAACCAAAAACAAACCGATCGCAGTCTCTTGATACTCCTTAATCGTACCAACAATATTACTCCAGACTGCATTGAGGGCGATACGTCTTTCCCTACCCAAGTCAGCCATCAACTCCTCAACTTTGCGATCGACTTCTTCAATCGATACTTCTCCGTTATAGTATGCAGCTTCTAGTTCGTCTAATTTCCGCCAGTATTCTTGAGTAGATTCTAATAGATTAGGCACAATTGATTAATTTTATTAAAAAGATTGTTACACTGTGTAAACAATATTAACGTTCCTCTTGACAAAATTCAAGGATAATATATGAACGGAAATCCGAATAGATCGAAGTAGCATAATTTATATGAACACCAACGAAACTATTAATAAAGAAAATTCTCAAGTTTGCCCAGTTTGTAAAGTTTCGATTAATAAATTAGGTCAAGTGCAATTTTCTTCAGGACAAATGGGATCGCGAGCGAGATTGTACGCTCGTGTCTGTCAATATGTAGATAATCGAGACTGTATTAACTCAGATCCTGAATTAATTGGTGAAATTAAAGCCAGCGATCGCTACTCTACTGGAGATAATTTAAAAAATACCTTAGATAATACTTTTAAGTAATTGCGGCCTTAAGACTTTGGCAAAATTCAGCGATCTCTTTTAAACCATCTTCAGGGGAATTTTCGTCTAAACGTTTGACAAAAGCACTTCCAACAATTACCCCATCAGCACCCCATTGTTTCACTTGTAGAGCTTGTTCGGGGGTTGAAATACCAAAACCAACACCAATCGGTTTATCGGTGAGATCGCGCATATTTTTAAGAAGATCTTCAACTCGCGTTGCGACTTGCGATCGCATTCCAGTTACTCCGGTGACGCTAACTAGATAAATAAAACCTCTAGCTTGGTTTGCGATCGCTTGTATTCTTTCTTTAGGACTTGTTGGCGCGACTAATAAGATGACTTCAACACCCATTTCTGAAGCTGGTTTAATTAGATTTTCGGCTTCTTCTAAAGGTAGATCGGGTACGACTAAACCTTTAACACCAGCAGCTACTATTTGTTTGAGAAAAGAATCGATACCCTGATAAAAAATGGGATTGTAGTAAGTAAAGAGAACGATCGGCGATTTGAGATCCGATGAAACATCTTTAACTATTGCCAAGACATCATCTAAGTTGACACCTTTTTGTAAAGCTCTAGTCGCAGCAGCTTGAATTGTCGGGCCGTCTGCGAGAGGATCTGAATAAGGGACTCCCAGCTCGATTATATCTGCACCAGATTGGTCTAAAATCCGCAGTGCTTTAGCTGTTGTTGCTAAATCTGGATCGCCAGCAGTTATAAAAGGTATTAAGGCACATTTATTTGCATCCCGCAGGGATTTAAAGCATTCAGAAACTGAGGTCATTGTGATGTTAGTCTCGAGCGATCTCTTTGAATGCCAAAATACCAATTACATTGGATCGATACCGAATAATCAATAAAAAATTAAGATTTCTTATCTGCTTCTGTTTCTGCTTGTAACTCTGCTAATTCTTCCGGTGTCATCTGTTCCAAGCGTTTTTGCAAGACAGCATCTTCGTAGTCTTTGAGCTGCTGATTGTAAGTCATATTACCTTGAGAGAAGCGAAATATATAAGTCAGCGTCCAAGCTAACAAACCCAAGATTAAAACAGCTTGAGTCCAAATACCCGATTGAGTTGAGTCTACGCCAATAAGTTGCAAAATTAAGTAAATTAACCCACCCGCGACAAAAAAACCGAAAGTAATGGCGATCGCGTCTATTCTTCGCATTTTAATTATTTTTCAAAACATGTTGCTTATTTTAGGGTTGGGGGCACAATTAATGCCCGAACCCTATTGCAATCTATTATATTTTATGCTTTAATTTCGCGACGTTTGGGGCGGAAATTTAAAAACGGGCTGAACAACAATACACCCGGAAAGAAGAAGAACATCATAAAATACATAAAAACGCGCTCGACCGAACTAGCAACGTACCAGCGCGAGTTTAAATAAAAATAGACCAGAGCAGGAAATACTAAAAGGTACGATCCGGCTAAAACCAGATACATCAATGGAATCAATAATTCGTTTAGACTAATTGGCGGCATAATTTTAAGTTTGGTAAACAGCGATAGCAAAAGGAAATTGGCTGAAGCAATTCGAGATCCCTAAATGGGAAAACTCGCAAAACTAGATAAATCTAGCCTCAACTATTTTAGCTTTTAGCGCGATATCCCTTCGAGCTATCAAAAAAATTCTCTTTGCTACTTGCGTAATTTGAATTTTACTAGTACCATTAATATTCGTGGGTAAAAAAATACTCGCGACCCTAATAAGGGGGTGTGGCGGAATGGTAGACGCGACAGACTTAAAATCTGTTAATCGCAAGATTGTGGGAGTTCAAGTCTCCCCACCCCCATTCAAAAACTAGATTCCAAAGTAAACTGACTGTGATTTAAATCATAACTTTGCCGAAACTGGGAGTTTATGCTCGAAAAACTTGAAGCAAGTTTATGCTTAAAAAATAGATGAATCGACGAAAAGCATTCTAGACAAACAATACACAGATTTTATGGTTATTTTTGTCTCTATAATTAAAATACTTTTAGCATGATTATGGTGCAATTTGCGAACTTGCGGCAAAGTTATGACATAATTTGTCACCACCTTTCATCGCGCTTGCGCCTAATTTTTCCTAATTATGCGGCAATTTTATGCTAAAAAAATTGGCATTTTTATGGTTAAAGTGACACTGACTTAAATTTATTAAATTTGTTGTATATATTAGCGCAAACAACTGTAGATTTAATCCTAGTGCTAGCTTAATCTACCGTATTTCAATTTTTAAAAGCTAGAATACATTGTGGTGAAATCTCTGAAGATGTGGCTTTTGATTTTAGGGAATACTTAACTTATCGCTATTGTCAAGATATAAAAGCCCGTGAAAAAAAAATTTATTTCCCTAGCTGCTTTAAGCTTCAGTTTATTTAGTACCACGATCGCCTATTCCCAGACCGATCGCGTCAATACTCAAACGGTTTGGACTAATCCTGATGGTAGCAAAGGAGCTGTCAGGGTAACTTTTTTTGCAGAACCTATTAACGGTCGTTTAGGCATTTACCCCGATTATTATAACGGAAGATTGGTTGGTAAATATACAGATGATGGTAAGTTTGTCGGCTACTGGGTGCAAGATGGCGGATCGCCAAGCTGTCAAAAAACCGTAGATGCTAGTCCTTATTACGGTAGAGTTGAGTTTGAAAGTAAACCAGATACTGAAGGTGAATTTATTGGTAAATGGGGCTTTTGCGATCGCCAACCTAGCTATGATTGGGTGGGAAAAGTAGAACAGTAATTTAATCAGTCGAGCTTTTTAAAACGATAACAAAAATTAACAAGCAGACTATCAATTGAAACTGCGGTATTAAACAGTATAAATATTTTGGGCGAAATTACAATATCAGTAACATTTTGAACTCGAAAAATCATCTTTATAAATTTTGGATATTTTAATTCAAGTCTATTTTTATCGAGATATCTTTTTGCAAAAGACTTCATATTTTAGAATCTCTAGATCTAAATAAAGTTGCTAATAGTTATTTTTTTTGACCGAGTAAGTGTATTTTAACTGATTGTGAAAAATTAGTTATAAATACTAATGTAAAAACGAGCCAGGTTGATAAATAATTATCGACGTATAGAATTTTTTAAAATGTCAAATGAATCTATTTAATAAATTTTTTGCTATTAGTTTGACTACAATCGGTTTATTCAATCTTGATGGAATAATTAATCCTATTTCCGTTCAATCGGAATCAATCGGTATTTATAATAGTCTTAATACCAATTCTGAAATTCATAAAAGAATCAGTAACTACTATAACAGTCAAGGTTATGAGGTAAGAAATATTTCTCAAGATGGAACTTATTCTCAGAATGGATTTGTTATTTATCAATACACAGTTTTTTTAACTAGAAATGAGCAATCTTATACTCAAGCTTTAAACTCTTATACTGCAAATAATCGAGTTTATGCTACCATTTTTCAAAATGATACTCAAAGTTGGACAAATTGGTTTCTAATTTAGTCTCAAATTTTTGAAATTATTGTTTGAGATCGATCGCTTCTTAGTTTCTTATTAAGTGTAATTCTGAGATCCGATCGGAATTAAGTGCCACCAATCAAAAGATTTTGTCCAAACCTTATTTAAAATTGCTGCCAAAAAATTAAATAACAATAGAGTTAGTTTAATTTTCTTTATTTACGGCGATCGCATTAAAATATATTTTGTTCTGGAGTTAAAATCTGGTTCGGATCGAAGCGAGATTTATGAGCGACAAAAGCATACCACAGGGATTGATAATGTTGTTGCCAATAAATTGGATTCATTGCAACAGATCCGTTAGGATATATTTTGCCACCGATCGCGATCGCTTCTCGATATAATTTTTGATTGGCTTCTAGCATCGCTTCGACTCCAATACTATCGGGGGTAGCAGCACGAAACAAAGAGAAAAGGAAAAACTGATTACTATTTGGAGTAATTAAAAAAGGAGCGTTAAACTTGTCCCGATTCATCGGATAAAGTACAATCAATCCGACAGGAGAGCCAATATCCGCAGGAGTTAAACCAGCTAAAACTTCTGCAATAAAATCAAAAGCTTTTTCTGCTGGTAATAAAAGATCGATCCAAGGATGAGGAATATCCCACATTCCCGTTGCTTGTAAATTTTCCACCACAGGAGCTAAACGATTTACAAAATCAAAATAATCGCGATCTTCAATTGTTTCCTTTCCCAGAGAAAAAGATAAAGCAGTTAAAAGGCGATCGTCATCGGGTTCTTGAGTGGGGTTAAAATGCTTTGCAACTTCTAAAATATAAAGCCATCGATCGCTCTCGTCGGGGGATACAAATCCTTCGACATAATCGAATCTACCATCTTCAATTAATAACTCTTGATCTTTAATAAAATTGGCTAAATTTTTGTAAATTAAAGTATAAACTCGCGTTTTAGTTGGCGCGGGAATTAAACGCAGACGCGCTCCGACAACGATA
The DNA here is from genome assembly GCA_030065265.1 of Prochloraceae cyanobacterium. Classification (GTDB taxonomy): domain Bacteria; phylum Cyanobacteriota; class Cyanobacteriia; order Cyanobacteriales; family JASJDA01; genus JASJDA01. The sequence continues at coordinate 1,573 of JASJCW010000178.1, read as the reverse complement.
CCAAATTGTCCTAAAGACGATCGCAGCGATTGAAAAACTAGAGAATTGCGATCGCGCGAACAAGTTATTAAATTACCTTTCCCCGTAACTACTTCTAATTCAACAAGATTATCCACCAGCGCGCCATAATTAAAACTTTGACCCCCAAGTCCACCAACTGAAAGAGTTCCCCCAACGCTCAAACCGAGATAATCTGTCAGTATGGGTAAAGTGCGATCGAATTTTAAAGTTGCTTCTAATACTTTCAACCAAGTCGCACCAGCATCGACTAAAACTTCGCTAGCATTGATTTCCCTGATCCGATCTAAAGTAGAAAGATCGATAACTACACCAGCATCAACCTGACTTTGTCCGAAAGTGGAATGACCTTGACCTCGAGGGGCTATCTTAATGTTATATTTTCTGGCAAAGCGGACTAATTTAACAATATCGTCGATTGAATTTGGTAATAAAACTGCGATCGCACTTTTAGAAATGATATGACCAAAATCATCGTTAACGTAATTAAGATCTTCTGTTAAAAATTCCCCATCAAATTCAGGAAAATCTTCCGCTAATAAAGCATCGTTCGGATCGTTTTTGGTTATCCAGCGACGCAAGCTTAGGTCAAAACCAATTATAAAAGTACCAATTAGCGATCGATTTAAAAAGGTGCGACGGGAAATATCTTGATTCATCTTATCTATTTGGCAGCAGACTGAGTTTATATAATAATTTTTAACAGGAAAGGGCTTTTATTAATCGTATTATTTAAAATCTTCTGCAAAGTTTAGTTATTTGTAATAAATATTTGCACGATTAAGAATCTCCGGCTTATTTAGGAGTCAATTTAAATAACCGAAAAACTTAAAGGAATCATTTTAAAGCAATTAGTTGAAAATATTTGTGACAAATTATAATCGATGTTCATAAAAATTATTTCAAAATATCGTTAATAGTTGTCAATTTAGTTCGATTTTAATATCAATTTCCCAAAATAATGCTATAGATGTATTTTCCAAATCTTTGACCGAAAGAGTAGTAACTCTAAATAGAATTGAGATTAGATTTGCGATCTCGAAGAGATCCGCTACGCGGTGCGCAATTATAGGTTAAATTTGCAGCTTTAAATTATTCCAAAATAAAATAGTAAAATTAATAGTTTATGCTTTCTCAAAACATAAATAATAGGACTATAGTCCCGATTTGTTAAAGACCATAGTCCTGTGAAATTAAGGACTTTTAGTTCATAGAAAAATCAAGATAGAAATGATTCAATAAAAACTGTCGAGTTCAAGCAATTCCAATGCAGGCTAATTTAGTTAATTCCTTTAAATCTTTAGTATCTTCTGCAGAAAAAGAAGACATTGCTAACCTCAAAGAAGTAATTAAAGCAAGCGTTGATAATCCTCCTACTGCTGCAGAAATTGAAGCAGCAAAAGATAATTTTAAAACACTCATTTCCGATGGAATTACACCGGCCGATCTTAAAGAAATTAAGACAGGAATTAAAGCAGGTCTCGAAGCCGCAGGGGTTACTCCCGCAGAATTAGAAGAAATTAAAGCTGCAGCACAAGAAGCCTTTGGCGACAAT
>JASJCW010000177.1 GCA_030065265.1 Prochloraceae cyanobacterium | reverse complement strand
GAAAAACCACCTTTAGCAAAAATAGATTCGATCGCCCGCAATACTGTTAGTAGCAACAGAATTTTTCGGGATTTTCAAATAGTAAAAAGTCTCAATAACAATATTAAAACCGAAATAGCTCCAGATGCGGCAACTTGTCCCCAATGTTTGCAAGAAACCTTAAACCCTTTAAGTCGTTGGTATAACTATCCTTTTACTAACTGCACCCATTGCGGCCCTCGTTTGAGTATTGTTAAAGCGATTCCCTACGATCGCACTAATACTAGCATGGCTAGTTTTAAAATGTGTCCTGAATGCGATCGCGAATATCAAGACGTTGAAAACCGTCGCTTTCACGCACAGCCGATCGCTTGTCCGAATTGCGGCCCGGTTGTATGGTTAGAAGGGTCAGGTGTCAAGGGTCAGAAAGAAGCAATAGATTTAGCTGTCAATTTAATTTTAGAAGGAAAGATTATCGCTATTAAAGGCTTAGGTGGGATACACTTAGCTTGCGATGCGACTAACGAAGGAGCTGTAAATCGCCTCAGACAGGGCAAAAAACGCTACGATAAACCTTTTGCTTTAATGGCTCGGGATATAGGGGTTATTGGCGAATATTGTGAAGTTAGCGAGGGTGAAATCGTCTTACTTAATTCTACTGCCGCGCCGATCGTCTTATTACAGAAAAAAGTCAGATCCGAAATAGCAACACAAGTATCGCCAAATTTAGATAGTTTGGGGTTTATGCTACCTTATACCCCTTTACATCACCTCATTTTAAAACAGCTAGATCGTCCGATCGTCCTCACCAGTGCTAATATTTCTGACGAGCCTCAATGCATCGATAACGAGGAAGCAAGAAATAAATTAAACTCCATTGCAGATTATTTATTACTACATAACCGTGAAATTGTCAATAGGTTGGACGATTCGGTGGTGCGAGTAGTGGCAGGAAAAGTTCAAACTCTGCGAAGGGCGAGGGGATACGCACCAGAAACTTTTAAATTGCCCCCAGGATTCGATTCTGCTCCCGATATTTTAGCAATGGGCAGCCAATTAAAAAACACTTTTTGTTTGCTTAAAGAAGGAAAAGCAATTTTATCGCAACATTTAGGAGATCTCGAAAATATTGCGGCGATGGATGCCTATAAAAAGACGCTGAAATTATATTTAAATTTATTCGATCGCCAGCCGGAAGTAATTGCGATCGACAGGCATTCAGAATATTTATCTAGCAGGTTCGGTCAAGAAATAGCAGAGACAAAAAAATTAAAATTAGAAACAATTCAACACCATCACGCTCATATTGCAGCTTGTGCGATCGAAAATCAGATTTCTCGCGATTCTGCTCCTATTTTAGGAGTAGCATTAGATGGGCTGGGATTCGGTGAAAACGGTCAAATTTGGGGCGGAGAGTTTCTACTAGCAGATTATCGCAATTATCAGAGATTAGCGACATTCAAACCAGTGCCGATGATAGGGGGCGAAAAAGCAATCTATCAACCTTGGCGCAATACTTACGCCCATTTAAGATCGGCTTTTAATTGGGAAGAAATACAAGAGAAATACAAAGATTTAGCAATAATTCAGTTTCTTGAAAAACAACCTCTTGCTATTTTAGATCGCTTAATTGAAAAAGGAATAAATTCACCATATGCTTCATCTTGCGGACGTTTATTTGATGCTGTTGCTGCGGCAATTGGTATTTGCAGATCTCAGTGCAGTTATGAAGGTCAAGCTGCTATAGAAATCGAAACATTGGCATTAAATAATTCAGAAGAAATTCAGCCTTATTCTTTTACTATTGATAAGCTGCAGGAAGGAAATATTTTATGTATCGATCCGCGATCGATGTGGAAAGATTTGCTAAAAGATCTGCAACAAAATCTTTCCCAAGAAATAATATCAGCTAAATTTCATCTGGGTTTAGCTAAAGCTATTGTCGCGGTAATTAATAAACTATTTTCCGAACATCACATCGATAACCAAAAAGTAGCTTTAACTGGTGGTGTTTTTCAAAATCGTATTTTATTGCAGCAAGTAACTGCGGATTTAGAAAAAGCAGAAATAATCGTTTTAACTCATAGCAAAACTCCCGCAAACGATGGCAGTTTATCTTTAGGACAAGCAGCGATCGCAGCAGCAAGAAATATGTAGAGTAGCGAGAAAAAGAGTAAAAAATATGTGTTTGGGAATACCTGGAAAAATAGTCGAAATAACCGACGGCGATCGCTTTTTAGCGATAGTTGATATTGGCGGTATTAAAAGACAAATTAACATTGCTTGTATTGTCGATGAAGAGCATTCTGCAGCATCATGTTTGGGCGATTGGGTGTTAGTCCACGTCGGCTTTGCTTTAAATAGAATGGATGAAGCAGAAGCACAAAAAACATTAGATTTGCTTCAAGAAATATCAGCAGCAAATTGAACGCAAGCAGGCAATAAATAGTAAATTGCAACTACGATTTGAAGAAGGGAATAGGAAATAGAAAATAGGCAATAGGCAATAGTCAGAAAGGTGATTTTAAAAGTGGATTTAGAATACTTTTAAATATAGACTTTTTATAATCTTTACAAATAGAAGATGGGGATTGAATCTAAATATCCTAAGTCAAAAAATAGAACTAGGAATTTAAGGATAAGAACGATCTAAATTGAAAATTTGAGAGTTTAAGAAAATGAAATATGTAGACGAATTTAGAGAACCAGATAAAGCAAAAGCACTAATCAAAGAGATAAATAAAGTCAGCGAAAGTGCAATTAATTATCTATCTAACGGCAAGAAAAAAGAGAAAATAAAAATCATGGAAGTATGCGGCGGACATACCCATGCAATCTTTAAATACGGCATCGAAGAAATCTTGCCGCCAACTGTAGAATTAATTCACGGGCCCGGTTGTCCAGTCTGTATTATGCCGAGAGGAAAAATAGACGAAGCGATCGAATTAGCCGGAAATTCTCAGGTTATTTTTGTTACCTTTGGCGACACGATGCGAGTACCTGGATCGAAAAAAAGCTTGATGCAAGCTAAAGCAGAAGGCGCGGATATTAGAATGGTATATTCTCCTTTAGATGCTTTAAAAATAGCTAGAGAAAACCCCGATAAAGAGGTTGTTTTCTTTGCGATCGGCTTTGAAACTACCGCACCAAGTACGGCTTTAACCGTCTTACAAGCAGAACAAGAAGGCATTGAAAATTTTAGTTTGTTTGCCAATCACGTATTAGTAATGCCCGCACTTCAAGCATTATTGAGCAGCCCCGATCTGCAATTAGATGGTTTTGTCGGGCCGGGTCACGTCAGCACGGTAATTGGCACCAATCCCTATCAAATTATTGCCGAAAAATATCGCAAACCGATCGTAATTTCTGGATTTGAACCTTTAGATATTCTCCAGTCAATTTGGATGGTATTAAAACAATTTTCCGAAGGACGCTGCGAAGTAGAAAATCAATACACTCGTTTGGTTACAGAAAAAGGAAATAATCCCGGATTAAATGCAATTAAAAAAGTATTTACAGTGCGATCGCTTTTTGAGTGGCGCGGGTTGGGAGAAATTCCAGATTCTGGTTTAGAAATAAGCCCGGAATACAAACAATTTGATGCTGAATTTAAATTTAGTTTATCTAACAAGAAAGTCGCAGACAATAAAGCTTGTCAGTGCGGCGAAATTCTCAAAGGAGTATTAAAACCTTGGCAGTGCAAAGTATTCGGTACTGCTTGCACTCCAGAAACTCCGATCGGGGCTTGTATGGTATCTAGTGAAGGTGCTTGTGCTGCTTATTATCAATACGGAAAAAACAATCCAAAAATATTAGTAAATAGCAATAGGTAATAGGTAATAGGCAATAGGTAAATAGGCAAATAGGTAATAGGTAATAGGAAATTTTAGTTGGAAACTCTAACTATTAACAAAAATTGTGCCACTAAATTAATCATTTTAGTGGGGTTGTTAAATCCAAATAAAGCCAAAAGATAAAATAATGACAAATACCCAAATTAGACAGAAAAATATTACTCTCTCTCACGGTAACGGGGGAAAAGTAATGCAAGATTTAATAAACGATGTTTTTGTTAGTAATTTTGATAACCCGATCCTCGGACAATTAGAAGATCGGGCCAGTCTGGATTTAGCTAATATTGTTAGTAGCGGCGATCGCCTCGCATTTACCACCGACTCTTATGTCGTCGATCCGCTCTTTTTTCCGGGCAGCGATATTGGTAAACTAGCCGTTAACGGTACTGTTAACGATCTTGCCGTTGGCGGTGCAAAACCCCTTTATCTTAGTTGTAGTGTAATTATTGAAGAAGGTTTGCCGATCGCAACTTTACGCCAGGTTGCAACTAGCATGAAAATAGCAGCCAACTTAGCGGGAGTGCAAATAGTCACCGGGGATACTAAAGTAGTCGATCGCGGTGCGGCCGATAAACTGTTTATTAATACTGCTGGTATTGGTGTGATTCGTCGCGGTGTTAACGTCTCTGCTGCCAATTTACAGCCCGGAGATACCATAATTGTAAACGGTAGTATCGGCAATCACGGAGCTGCTATCTTAGTCACTAGGGAAGAATTAGCTCTCAGTGGGGAAATCGAAAGCGATTGTCAGGCTTTAAATGGTTTAATAGATACTATCCTCGAAGTCTGTCCTCAAGTGCGAGCGATGCGAGATGCTACTAGGGGTGGTTTGGCAACAGTAGTTAATGAATTTGCCAATGCTTCTAACGTAGGTATTCGCCTGTTTGAGGAGTCTATTCCCGTCGATGAAGCAGTTAAAGGAGTTTGCGAAATACTCGGTTTAGATCCGATGTATTTGGCTAATGAGGGCAAATTAGTTGCAGTCGTACCCCGATCGCATTCCGAAACAGTTTTAGCCGCAATGAGATCCCATCCAGCAGGAAAAAATAGTAGTATTATCGGTGAAGTTACAGATACTTCTTCAGGAACGGTAACTTTAAAAACTATTTTCGGTACGGAAAGAATTGTCGATATGTTGATCGGCGATCGCTTGCCAAGAATTTGTTAGAACGAGACAGAAGTAGCAACTCAGAGATTGGTTAGTGGGTTAGTGGGTTAGTTGATAACTAATTGAGTGATTTCAAATTTCTAGATCGAGTTTAATATTTTTTCTCCTCGTCTCCCTACTATCTACTTCCCTTTTACTTATATTCAATCCCAACCCCAAACCAATCGCTTAATTCCCTAGCCAACCAATCTATTTCCGGTTCGGTTAAATTATATTTGTATTCGATTTCATTATTAAAGAATTCTTTACCATTGATTTGATATTTGCCATTAATTTGATATTTATTATTCGCGGCCCAAATAATTATTTTGGCAAAATCAACTTCGCTTTCACTTGCTGAAGCTTCAATTACTTCAATTTTTTTAATTTCATTGCCGAGATTTTGTAATGATTTATTATAAGTAAATCCAAATAAACGATAAAAAGAGGCGATCGCCGTATTATTGCGATCGATTTGCAAAATCTTTTTACCAAATAGAAGGTATAAAAAAGATCTTAAATTGAGCAGTACGAAACCCCACAGTCGCAAGGAAATTTTACCTAAAGCTAAAAGAATTATCAAACTAATAATAATCAAAGGATTAAAATTAGCTAAATTAGCAATAATATTCGTGAAAAGAAAGATTGTTGGCACGGTACAAGGCAAAGCCATTAAACCGCAGATCGAAGCTGACATTAAATAATAGGTTAAAGCTAGATAAGTCTCTTTTGAATATTCAACGGCAGGAAAAACTATGCCTATTTTATTACTTTTTTTATTTAAAGAAACTTGGCTGCCAACTGGCTTTTTAATAACAGTCGGAATATTCTTAATTAACTGAGGTTGTTGTAAAGCTTCTTTTGCTTCTTTTGCGGAATTAAAGCGACTATCTCGAGCCGGATCTGTCATTTTTCGCAGCCAGAGACTAAACTGAGGAGATACGGTTGTAACTGCTTCAAATTGAATTTGCAGGTCTTTATTTGGCAATTCCGATGGGTGTCTTCCAGTAATAAGATAAATTAGAGTTGCACCCAAACTATACAAGTCCGATGCTGGTGTGGCGCGATCGCCAAATTGTTCGGGGGCCATGTAACCGTAAGTCCCGACTATAGTTATCGTACCGCTATGATTGACAGCAATATTTTGTACCGAACCAAAATCGATTAAATATATTTTACCCGCACTGTGTCCCGATCGCGATCCTAATAAAATATTACTGGGTTTAATATCCCTGTGTACGATCGGCGGTTCTTTTTCGTGCAAATAAATCAGTATTTCTAAAATCGATTTAGCGATTTCTTCTACTTCTATTTGAGAGAAATTTCTCCCTAATTTAATATGATCTTCTAAAGAGATCGCATCGATATAAGTTTGCACTAAAACAAACCCTTTTTTTTGCGGCAAATCTAATTCAAAAAAATCTAGATAATGGGGAATAGCCGGATTGTCGATCGCTTGTAATATTTTTGCTTCGCGATCGAACAGTTTATATTGTTCCCAATTTAAATCGCTGTTAAAAGTCAGCAATTTTAAAATTACTTTTTGCTGCCGTTCTAAATCTTCTGCTAAAAACGTTTTTCTCCCCGATTTTTTACTGAGCAAATCGATTATTTTATAGCGATTTTTAAGAATTTTTTCGAGCATTTTTTTATTTTGATTTATTTGCGAGTAATCGGCAGATCGAGCCAATCGCTTAACTCATATGTTAACCAATTTAATTCGGAGCGATCGAGATTAGAAAATAAAATGTTTTTCGGTTTGATATTATCCCGTAAATACATTTTTGTATTCAATTCAAAAGTATATTTTCCTACCCAAATTTTTAGCATTTCTTTAGCTCTAGTTTTGGGCATTTTTAAAACTTTTTTACTAAATTGAGATTCCAAATTTTTTGGCTCTGCTTTCGTCATCACCAATTTACTAATCGCATTTGTAAATAAACGACGGCGATAAAATGTTAAACCAAATAACTTTTTAGTTACTCTAAAATAATCCCGATCTATCTTAATTTTAACCCGCACCGAACTGAGATATAACAATTTAAATACATATCCCAAAGATAAACTCGCTATTAAAATCCAAATAATTCCGGCAATAACCGCACCAGTCCCCAAACTAGCAGAACTTAGAAAACAAACTCCCGCAAGAGAAGCAGAAAAAAACCAAAAATAACCCAGATCTAAGATTTGTTTGCCATTGTTTTCTCTGCCAGAAATTAAAATATCGATCGCGCGCTCGTCTCTAGAAATAGAAACGCTTTTCTTCACCGAGCGATCGCTAGTTAATTCGCTAATTTCTAAAACTCGATCTAAAGAATCCCTTGCTTCGCTAGCACTTTTAAATCGCTTTTCTAAACTTGGTTCAGTCATTCGTTTTAACCAAGATCTGAAACTAGGTGAAATCTCGTTTTCTAATATAGATTCAAATTTTATTCTTAACTTTTCTTGAGGTAGATCTGCCGGATGTTTCCCCGCCATTAAATAAATTAAAGTTGCCCCCAAACTGTACAAATCTGAATTAACAAATGCTTTGCCGCCAAACTGTTCGGGGGGCATATAACCGTAAGTTCCAACAATAGTAATAGTTCCGCCAGTAGTTGCAGCAATAGTTTGTACCGAGCCAAAATCGACTAAATAAACTCGACCCATACCGTAGCCCGGTCGCGGTTTTAATAAAATATTACTGGGTTTAATATCTCGATGAATTACTGGTGGTTGTCGGGAGTGGAGATAAACTAAAATTTCTAAAAGCGAGCGGGCCAGTTCGATAGTTTCTATCTCGCTAAAAGTCCTTTTTTCTGTTACATATTCTTCCAAAGATAGAGCATCAATATAACTTTGAACGATCGCAAAACTTTTGCCTTCGGGTAATTCTAATTCAAAAGAATCTAAATAACTCGGAATTGAAGGATGAGAAAGATTTTTTAAAGTATTTGCTTCTCGCTCGAACAATTTAAAATCTTGCCAATCGAGATCCTCATCAAAAATCAGTAACTTAATAACTACTAATTTTGATGTTTTTAGCTCTTTGGCTAAATAGGTTTTTCTGCCTGGCTTTTTACCCAGAGGTTTTATTATTTGGTAGCGATCGGCTATAATTCGATCCATTTAAAACTATTTATTAAAAAAATACAAGCAATCAATCTTTAATATATCCAAAAATACATTTAGATATGGGCAGATCGAGTTTAAATTAAGATAAAGCATTTAAGTAAACAAGAATAACGCTCGAAACTGTCTGCGGAAAAAGGCGATCGTGCGAGTCAATTATTTGAGAAATGGGATCGGCTCAATAATTGAACTTCAGACAGATTTTTTAAGGCAACTTAACCGATATTTTAGATTTAAGGAAATAAAAAATTATGAATGAAAAATTTATCTAAAAAATTAAAATATGCTGGTTGGGGATTGACGGGTGCGATCGCCGGCTTAGTAATTTGGAGCTTTATCGAACCCCAGATTATCAATACAGAAAACGAAATTGCCCGAATCCCAAACCTTCCTGAATCTTGGCAGGGCAAGCAAATCGGTCAAATTTCTGACTTGCAAATCGGACTCTGGGGCGATAATCGGGCTACCGTTCGCCGCAGCGTGGCTCAATTAATTGCAGCCAAACCGATCGCAGTCCTAATCACTGGCGACTTTATTTATCATTCTACTCCCAATCCCGAATCGGAAATCAAAACCGCCGTCAATCTAGTTAGTCCCCTGGTTCAAGCTGGAATACCCACCTATGCCGTGTTGGGAAATCACGATTACGGCATGAGCAAAAAAACTGCACCGCCAAAAACAGCATTAGCCGATCGCCTAGAAACAGCATTAGAAAAAGCCGGTATTAACGTACTAAACAATGAAGCAGTTAAACTCGAATTACCAGATAGTGAAGAATTTATTTACTTAGTTGGAATAGGTTCGCTATGGGCAAATCGGGATAACGTTCGACAAGCTTTGAAAGATCTACCAGATCGCAGTCCGCGCATCGTGATAATGCACAACCCAGAAACCTTTGAAAAATTTCCCTCCAACTCCGCACCCCTAGCACTAGCAGGCCACACTCACGGGGGACAAGTGCGCGTACCAGAAAGGCCTCAATGGTCTTGGTTGCGGTTTACCCAGTCAGATGAGGTTTATGCTGACGGTTGGGCAAAAGGTTACGGTCAAGCTAATAATAAACTCTACATTAACCCGGGAATCGGCATGAGTATCGCGCCGATACGCTTGTTTTGTCCCCCAGAATTAACTTTATTTACCCTCAAATCAGAATGAATTTTCAGTCCTTAGAAATCAATATCTGCATATTTATTTTTGCTGCTATTGTTGTTGCAATTGTCGGCACTAAGATGGCCAAAATAGCAGACCAGCTAGCCGTTCGCACTGGCTGGGGTGAAGCAATTATTGGGGCTGCATTTTTAGGTGGCAGTACATCTTTACCCGGCATTGTTACCTCAGTTACGGCTGCTGCTGG
>JASJCW010000176.1 GCA_030065265.1 Prochloraceae cyanobacterium | reverse complement strand
TTTGAGAATTTCTTGTCGGTACGATACATCTTTGACAGGGGTTAATCCCATTAAATAAAACTTCACCAATTTTAAATTTTTTCGGCATATCTTCGCGATCGAATAATCTATCTTCCCAAAATGCCGGAACTCCGTTTATTTCCAAATTAGCCCGCAACCGCGATCGCATTTCTTCTACACTAATATCGGAATACCAAGAAGCTATTTCTTTAATAGTTTCCGTGCTAATAATAGTCGGGCCGTTAGCGTTAGTATCGTCGGGAAATCCAGTTAAATCGTTTTCAACTAGCTTAACTTTAAGATTAAAATATTTACTCAACCAAGACTCTAAAGCTATTTTTTCAGTTTCAAGATTGAAATGATATTTTTCTTCTTGTCCTTCTATTTGCAAAGTAATTGTTTTAAAATCTAGATTGAAATGCGATCGCAGCAAATGAATTTTATAATTACTTTTGCCATTAACAAATCTTCCTTTTTCATCGATTAAAGCCCATTGTCGATCTCGTGCGATCGCGCCACTTTTTAAAATGGTTACCCGATCTAAAGCTACTCCATCTAAAGATTTAATCGGGTAAATAAAAATTTTTGCAAGATTTGGATTCATAAAATTAGTTTACTGTTACTCACTAGATTTCTTGCTAGTTATTTTGCAATTAAATTGTCATTTAGATCCCTCCAAGATAGTAGATGTAAAAAATCTTATCTTAAATTGTTTGCCAGCAATACAATTGAAAATCAAAAAATCGCCTGTTTTTCTTAAAAATGCCAAATTTGTACTTTGACAGCTAATTAATGCGATCCCACTTAGGTAAAATACATATTCTTATTCGGTTTTCTGTAACATTCACTACAGAAAATTATGTTATAACAATAAGTGAAAGGGTCATGAAACGATAACAAAGTAAAATAGCGATCGGAGACATATAATATGAATACACAACAACAAGCTCGTGCCCTCATGATGCGTCACCACCACATCATTAAAAACCGCCAACAATCGATGTTAGGCCGTAGCGGTGCTGAAATAGGCATGGATATTTACAATACTAAATACTGGGGTAACATTCAAGGAAAACCTCACCCATCTTTCCGTAAAAGTTACGATCGCTCTGGTGCGACAATGAGCTAAACGTAATTAAAAATCTTGGAATAAAACTGTGTTTGACTCTTGATATTTCTACCTTCCTCATCTTTAATATGGGGAAGAATTTTTTTTGATTTGTTTAGAAGGTAATTTAGCAGAGCTAGTAGTAATTTTTTAAGAAACTTTTTTGCTTAAAGCAAGCCAAGCCTCTAACTCTTGACTAATTTTGATTTTGTCGTGTTCTACTAAAAATAGGATTACTTTGAGGCGGCTTTGTATTTTTTTGAGTTTTCTTATATCGTCGATCGCTTCGATTATCTTTTCGATATTTTTATGATTTTTTTCCAAATATTCTGCTGTTTTTTCTGCTGCTTTGTATGGCATTTCTAAAGTATCAAAAAACCAAGCAATAATAGAATTGACATTGAGAAATTCAGGATCTACATCATAACCTACTCGTGTAATTAAATAAGCTCTTAGCATCATAGCCGCTCTTAGATCTTCTATGTTTGGGTAGTATTCCGCTAATTTTTCATAAATATTTACTGCTATTTTTGCCCAAATAAGATTATTATCGTTAAAGTTATTGTCAGAAAAATTGCGAGCTTGAAAGCCTGCGTGGTATGCTAAACCATACCAATGAAAATTTTTAGGTACTTGAATTTTTCCTAGATCGATACTCTCTAGCCATTCTTTTACTTGCAATGCATCTGCTTGCGATAATTTTCCTGGATCTGGAATTAACAACATAAATATTTACCACATTATTAATACTGTTAATATTCGATCGCACTTTAAAATATACTCCAATAAAAACTCAAATGCTTTATTGTTAAATTAAAATACTGAAGCGATCGCCTTCTGCGGCTCTTCGAGGTTAGCCGAAGGCTGCGCTACGCGAGCGCGCGCACCTCAAACCCAATTAAAAAATGACCAAAAAAGTAATAACTTCTCACAACCCGCGTCAATTAGCTTTTATTGCTTTGGGGGATATTTATCGTCGGGGTGCTTATACTGATATTGCGCTCGATCGCGTCTTACGTCACCAAGATCTTCAAAGTAACGATCGCGCTTTGGTTTGCGAATTAGTTTATGGCATAGTCAGAAGAAGGCGATCGCTCGATAGTCTGATCGACCAGTTAGCCACAAAAAAAGCCAGCCAGCAACCTCCGGCATTAAGAATTATATTGCATCTGGGACTGTATCAATTGCGCTACGTCGATCGCATTCCCAATTCTGCTGCAGTTAATACTAGCGTAGAATTAGCCAAAGAAAACGGTTTAAGTAAGTTAAGCGGGGTAGTAAATGGTTTATTGCGTCAGTATATCCGTTTAGCCGATCTTGGTGCAGATCCTTTAAAATTGCCTCGAGATCCTTTACAAAGTTTGGGGGTGAAGTATAGTTTTCCAGACTGGATTTTAAAAATTTGGCAGGAAAATTTAGATCTAGAAGCAATAGAATTACTATGTCAGTGGTTTAATCAAGCTCCGACGATCGACCTGCGCGTTAATATATTATTAACATCAATTGAAATTGTCGAAACGGCATTACTTGAAAGTGGAGTAAAAGTCGCTCGAGTTCCTCATTTACCGCAGACATTGAGGATAGTTGGAGGTGTAGGTGCAATTCCTAAGTTACCAGGTTTCAATTCCGGTTGGTGGACAGTTCAGGATAGCAGCGCGCAACTCGTCAGTTATTTGTTAGATCCTCAACCAGGAGAGATAGTTATTGATGCTTGTGCTGCACCCGGAGGTAAAACAACTCACATCGCCGAAATTATGGGAGATAAAGGCAAAATTTGGGCTATCGATCGCTCGGCTAAACGTTTAGCTAAAGTCGCAGAGAATGCCCGACGTTTACGCTTAAAATCGATTCAAACTTTAGCCGCAGATAGCACTAGTTTATCTAAGTTTGATAATACAGCCGATCGGGTTTTAATCGATGCACCTTGTTCGGGTTTGGGTACGCTTCACAGACATCCAGATATTCGTTGGCGACAGAAACCGGAAAAAATAGCCGAATTAGTCGCTTTGCAAAGGCAAATTCTCGATCGCGCTTCGGCTTGGGTTAAACCCGGAGGAATACTAGTTTACTCGACTTGTACTCTCAATCGACAAGAAAATGAAATGCTAATTCAAGCGTTTCTCGATTATAATCGCTCTTGGCAGATTGCGATCGCAGATTGCGATTCTCCTGCTTTTAGCTTTAGCGATCGACAAGGATGGATTAAAGTTTTGCCTCACGCTTGGGATATGGATGGTTTTTTTATGGTCAAATTACAAAAAAGGAGCAAAAATTATGAATAATGAAAAATGCAAACAAATCTTCAAAATTTTAATTGGGGTTGCTTGGATCGATGGCACTATTCAACCAGAAGAAAGAGAATATTTACATCGCAAAGCTAAAGAAAATCAAGTTGCCGAAGACCCAGAAATTAAACTAATGCTCTCGGAAGTAAAACCGATCGAGTCCAGTCAATGTTATGTTTGGTTGGAAGAATATTTAAATACTTACAATACTCAAGAGGATTACTATTATCTTTTAGAACGAGTTAGTAGTTTAGTTTATAAAGATAATATAGTTCATCTAGAAGAAACTAAATTGCTGAGTAAATTGCAAGAGTTAAACCCAGTCAACAAAAACGATCGTTCTATTTTAGATAAAATTTTGGAGACAATTCAAAAGCTCTATAAACTAGGGGTAAGTCCTAAAAGTTAATTGTTGTATAATTTTAAATTGTTTCCCTTTAATTGGAAGTTGCCAAGTAAGTTTTTAAATAAATATTATTACTTGGTTTAAGAGTAAAAGTTGGGCGTAAATATCAAGTAAAGAAGTAAACTTTAATTAAATATCTCGCTAATCTAATTGTAAGAATAGGAGAATTGTGTTACATATTTGTCTGAAATAAAATGCCAGGGAAACTAAATAAATAAGTATGTATAAAAGATTTTCCCTCAAACAACAAATTATCCTACCTTTTCTAGGTGTATTTTTCAGCTTGTGGAGCGTAGGAATGTGGGGGATAGGCTATTGGTCAACCAAAAACCTAGAAGCAAATCAAAAAAGATCCACTTCTGAATTGGCTTTTTTAATTTTGCGAGAATTTGAAAAAGAAGCTAATTTCTTACGATCGAGTGCCGATTTATTAGCCGACAGCTCTAATTTACGTCTAGCAATAGAAAATAGCAATCAAACTCTGTTGCTCAAGAATTTATTATCGATCAAATCTACTTTAGAATTAGACTTTATTCAGGTAATCAATCAGGATGGGGAAACTTTAATCGATCTGCGAAAAAACGAATTAATCTCGGCAGATTTAGAAACAGATGAAGTGCGATCGCAAATTTTGAACGGAGTTTATCTTTCAAGTATTTTTTCAGGCAAAGATCGATCGCAGTCTATCTTAGTTGGAGCAGCTCCAGCAATTGATATTACTGGAGTAAACGGCGGCATAATTGTCGGTACGGCAATGAGCGATAAATTACTGCGACAGTTCATCGGTAGCAGTTCTAATAACCTGGTCGCTTTTAATAGAAACGAAATTATTGCTTCGACATTAACCACAGCTAAAGAAAGCTCCTGGGAGCGTCCCATACCCAATGCAGATCCTAGTGTAGTACAAATTGGCTCGAAAATATATTTAGCCAAAACTATCGAACTAACTCAGCTCAACGACGCTCAATTAGAATTAGTCTTGCTCGAATCCCTTTTACCCTTAGAAAATCAAAAACACAGTCTTTGGCTTTCAATTGGGATTTTTGGCTGGATTGGAGGGGCGATCGCCACCATAGTTGGTATTTGGATCGCTAACTCAATTTTGGCTCGAGTCGAAAAACTGACCGATGCGACTAAACAACTAGCTCGAGGCGAATTTCCCACCATTGAAATTGATGGTAATGACGAGATTAGCATGTTGGCTAAAGGCTTTAGCTTTATGAGTTCTCAAGTTCTCAAGCGCGATCGTCAAATTCGCTCCCAAGTAAGAGAATTAGAAAACATTCTCCAAGAATTGCAAGTAACCCAAAATCAACTAATAGAACAAGAAAAAGAATACTCGCAAATTTTAGAAATCAAAGTCAAACAAAGAACTCAAGAATTAGTCGATAAAAACGCTCAATTAAGAGAAACATTACAACAACTCAAAGCCGCACAAAAACAGATGATCGCTCAAGAAAAACTAGCTTCTTTGGGCGCGCTGACAGCAGGAATCGCTCACGAAATCCGCAATCCACTTAATTTTATTAATAACTTTGCTCAGCTTGCGATCGACCTGACTAAAGAAATTTTAGAAGAAATTGAAAATCAAAAAGATCGCTTGGATGCTGAAACTTATACTTATATTACTGAGATTATTAAAGATTTAGAAACTAACGTCACTAAAATCGACCATCACGGTCAGCGTGCTGAGAAAATTGTTAGCAGTATGTTATTGCATTCTCGCGGCGGCCCGAGCAATTGGCAACCTACTAATATTAACGATCTTTTGGCAGAAGCTATCAATCTTGCCTATCATGGAATGCGAGCTAAAGATATCTTTTTTAACGCCACGATTGAAACCTATTACGACTACAAAATTCCTAAATTAACTCTCATACCCCAAGATATTAATCGAGTTTTTCTGAATATTATTAATAATGCTTGTTACGCTGTCAACCAGAAGAAAAAAGAAGCTCCAGAAAAGTTTTCTCCTTTAATTAGAGTCACGAGCAAAAATTTAGAGAAAACAGTAGAAATAAAAATTTGGGACAACGGAATTGGTATTCCTCCAGAAAAGTTAGACCGCATCTTTGAACATTTTTTTACTACTAAACCTACCGGAGAAGGTACGGGCTTAGGATTATCTTTAAGTTATGAAATTATTGTTGACCGACATCTTGGCAAAATAGACGTTAGCTCCAAATTGGGTAAAGAAACCGAATTTATTATTACTCTGCCAAAAAAAGAAATTGAGGTCAAAAAAATCTAACTATGGAAGTATTAATAGTAGATTGTAACGAAGATATCTTAATTTTATTCAAACAAAAATTTAGAAAAGAAATACGAACCGGCTTATTTAACTTTAAATTTTTCCCCTCTGGTGAGGCTGTTTTATCATACCTTTTATCCTATGCAGAAAATCCGGCTTTGGTCTTGATTCTGTCTGATATTAGTTTGCCGGGAATGAGCGGCACTCAGTTGCTTGAAATTTTAAAACTAAAATATCCGCAAATTAAAGTCTTTACGATCGCAGCAATGCAAAAAGATCGCAGCAGACAATTAGTTAGCTATCGTGCCGATTATTATTTTAATAAACCAATAGAATTAGAATCGATCAAAACAAAAATATTACAATTAAAGAAAATATTGGAGTAAAAATATGGTGTCTAAAATACTCGTTGTTGATGACGAACCAGATCTAGAAGTTTTACTTCGTCAAAAATTTAGAAAAAAAATTAAAGAAAATGAATTAGAATTCTTTTTTGCTAGTAATGGGGTAGAAGCATTAGCAAAGCTAGCCGATAAACCAGATATAGATATGGTTTTGACGGATATTAATATGCCTCAGATGGATGGATTAACTCTTTTACAAAAAATCAAAGAACTCAATCCTTTTCTCAAAGCTGTGATTGTTTCTGCTTACGGCGATATGGAAAATATCAGAAGAGCGATGAATTTGGGAGCTTTCGATTTTTTAGTAAAGCCAATTAATTTTCAAGATCTAGAAATTACTACTCAAAGAACATTATCTCAAATAGAACAAATAAAATGCATTTTAGAAAAAGAATTTATTGCTAAACAAAATCAAGTTGAACTATCAAATAAAATTCACCAAAACGAAAAAAAACTCGCTCAATTTTTGAATGCAGTGCCGATCGGGATTTGTGCGGTAGATGCAGAGAGCAGACTGGCTTATATCAACCAAAACGGACAAAAAATTTTAGGGATGGATGAAACGGAGCGGGTGATCGGTGAAAAAATAACAGATATTTATCAAGCATATTTTAGCGACAGCCAAAAAATTGACCCCTTCGATCGACAACCAATTATGCGAGCTTTTCAAGGGGAAAAAGTTACTGTTGATAATTTTGAAATTCAAAGAAAAGACCGTATTATTCCTCTAGAAATTTCAGCCACGCCAATTTACAACCGCGAAGGTGAAATAGTTTACGCAATTGCTATTTTTCAAGATATTACTCAGCGCAAACAAGCTGAAATGGAGCGGATTAAATCGGCTCAAAAAGAAGCATTATTACAGCATTTAAATTTTTTGGCTAACTATGACAGTCTGACTAAAATTGCTAACCGCCGTCGCTGCGATGAATATATCAAACAAGAATGGCAGCGCATGGCTTGGGAAAAACAATCTTTATCCCTAATTGTTGCTAAGATAGACCGTTTTCAAGAGTATCAAGATTATTGTGGCGATCGCAATGCCGAAAATTGTTTGATTGAAGTTACTAAAGCGATTCGCACTATTGCCGAACGTCCGGGATATTTAATCTCTCGTTACAGTAATGAAACATTTGTTTTGGTTTTACCCAATAGCGATCGCGATCGGGCCGCAAATCTAGCCGAACAAATTCGCCAAGCAGTCAAAAACTTAGAGATCGAAAATCCTCGAGCGGACTTAGATCGATACGTTACTATCAGTTTAGGCATTGCCAGCACGATACCGAGTGGAGAACTTTCTTATAAAACTCTTATTAGTAAAGCTAATAGTATTCTGGATCGGGCGATAGAATTAGGCGGAGATCGAGTTTGCGACGATCGATCTCTTTCAAACTAAAATATCTCAACGGTAGCAAGTCAAAACCGAATCGAACTCGAGCTAGTTAAGATTGAAATAATAATAAACAACCAGCAAGAAAAAATATGATTGTAGTAATGAAAGTCAATGCTCCCCAAGCAGAAATCGATCGCATCAGTCAAGAATTTAAAGAGTGGGGTTTAACTCCAGAAAAGATTGAAGGTAAACACAAAACAATTATTGGTTTAGTTGGAGACACAGCCAGTCTCGATCCTTTGCAAATTCAAGAAATTAGTCACTGGATCGAGCAAGTTTTGCGCGTTGAAAAACCTTACAAACGGGCTAGTTTGGATTTTCGTCACGGTGAACCCTCCGAGGTGGTTGTTACTACTCCCGACGGCCCGGTAACCTTTGGCAGAAAACATCCTCTTGTGGCGATCGCCGGCCCTTGTTCGGTAGAAAACGAAGCAATGATTGTCGAAACGGCAAAACGGGTTCGCGCTGCTGGGGCAAGATTTTTGCGCGGTGGTGCTTACAAGCCGAGAACTTCGCCTTATTCTTTCCAAGGTCACGGCGAAAGTGCTTTAAATTTGTTGGCTGCAGCTAGAGAGGCGAGCGGCCTAGGTATAATTACGGAAGTAATGGATACTGCCGATGTCGAAAAGATTGCTGAGGTGGCCGATATTTTACAGGTCGGGGCCAGAAATATGCAAAACTTTGCCTTGCTCAAAAAAGTAGGCGCGCAAGATAAACCGGTATTTCTGAAGCGAGGAATGTCGGCAACTATTGATGAGTGGTTGATGGCCGCAGAATATATCCTAGCTGCTGGCAACTCTAACGTGATTTTATGCGAGCGCGGTATTCGCAGTTTCGATCGCAAATATACCCGCAATACTCTCGATCTGTCAGTTTTGCCCGTGTTGCAAAATTTAACCCATTTGCCGATCGCGATCGATCCTTCTCACGGTACGGGCTGGTCTGAATACGTTCCTGCGATGGCTAAAGCGGCGATCGCTGCTGGTGCTGATGCTTTAATGATTGAAGTTCATCCCAATCCGGCTAAAGCTCTTTCTGACGGCCCTCAGTCTTTAACTCCAGAGGAATATGAGGATTTAGTTGCTGAATTATCCGTTATTGCTAAAGCGATCGGTCGTTGGTCTGATGCTCCCGCTCCGGCAATGGTTTAAATAAACTACCCCTCCTATGGCGAGTATGGAAGGGGTTTTAACACTGTCCTTGAGATGCTGTTAGCGACGAGCATCTGAGTGCGAGTTTTCAGCCTGGTTTATAATAGCCCCGAGAATAGCAATTTTATCCGTTCTGTTTTTATCAGCATCCAAGGATATTTTGCGATCGTCAAATTTTCCTCATATTATTAGTCGAGCAAGGTTTATTGTCTTTATCAACAGAGGTCGCGACCATCTAACCGAAACTGAAGTAAAGCTATTAATTGAAGTCAAAAATAACAAGCTATTTGACGATTAATTATATTACAAAATATTGAAAATTTTGTTTGCAAATAATTCTCAAATCTCATCTTAAAGTAACTAGATAAACTCGGACTAATTATCTTCAGTATATTCGCAAAAAATATCCACTCCAACTTGAAGGATATAGAGAACAATTATAGTAGCAATTCCCGAATCTATCGGCATGGAAATTCAATTTACGACATGAACGATCGCGCCTATTAAAAGCGGTGCAGCATTAGCCGCACTTCTGTTTTTATTATATTCTTTAACTTTATTCCGAAAACCTTCATCTCCACAAATTTCTTGACGCAATACTTTTTTAGTTACTTTCCAAAATTTGCCATTACCTAAAGTTTGAGTTCCGTTTTTTTCTTGCCATAATTCATTAAAACTAGCTTCGATTGAGCCGTTATTTTCTTCTAAAACTGCGATCGCTTTTCTCCCCGGATCGTAATCTTTTAATAGCTCTTTTATTTCTTCTATTTCGGCTTTTGTTAACTCTATTGACATTCTTTAATAATTCAACTGATTTTATTTTTTGCTACCACAGATTTAGTTGAAACCTGCCAAAATATTTGAAATTATTTATATTTGCTCGAATCGATTTATATTATATTTGACTGTATAGATCTATAGCAATCCGATTTGATTCGTGAGAAAAAAACAGGTGAGAAAATCATTTTTAGGATACATTTACTCTCACATGAAATGTAGGACTGCTATATAAATAAATAAAATTTACGATAAAAATATTTGGATGAAGCTGTATTCTCAAATACTTATTGAGCGTTGTAAAATCAACTAAGGTTTTTCTCAATTTCTTTAGTGCGATCGATGTCAGTTATCACCATCCGCGAACAACAGCAGACAGAAACAGGTTTTAAAGCAACTGTAACCTTTAACGATCGTGCTGAATATTCTATAACTATTTCCGACCCATTTAGTGCCGAAGAAGAACGAGAATTAGAATGGTACTTCGAGCAATGGCTGATATATCCAATGTTAGAGGATGTGAAAGCAAAAAGGGCAGCCGCTTCGGTGGAAAAATATGGTGAAGAATTATTTAAAAAACTATTTAAGAGCGATCCTGATATTTATAGCGAATATAAGCCACTAAGAAACAGTATTAATCAGCTACAAATAGAGATAATCAGTAAAACCCCAGAATTTCAAGCATTACATTGGGAAGCATTAAAAGATCCAGATATAGCAGAACCTTTAGCAGTAAATTGTATCATGCTGCGAAAAACAGTAAACGATACTCCAATTCCGGCTAATGTTAAAAAATCTCCCGTAATCAATCTTTTAGTAGTCACAGCACGACCGGATGAAGACTCTGATGTGGGATATCGTACCATTTCCCGGCCTCTGGTAGAACTAATCGATAACAGTCAGTTACGAGTAAATATCGAGTTATTACGTCCGGGTACTTATGAAGCCTTGTACAAGCATCTAGAGGAAAAAGGACAAGGATACTATCATATCATTCATTTCGATACTCACGGGGCATTATTAAGCTACGAAGAGTTTCAGAAGGGAGTTAAATCTAATAAATATCTTTTTCAGCGAGGATATGGTTTAGAAAACTTACAACTCTATCAAGGGATGAAAGCTTTTCTGATTTTTGAAGGGGAAACAAAAGGAAAAGCTACACCAGTAGAAGCAAGCGAATTAGCTAATTTACTAACTGGTAAGAAAATTCCCGTTTGCATTCTCAATGCTTGTCAGTCGGAGAAACAAATAAAATCAGATGAAGAAGCGATCGCACAAGAATATCGAGAAACTAGCTTAGGTAGTCGCTTAATGGCTGCTGGAATGCAAATAGTAGTAGCGATGGGATATTCTGTTACTGTTTCTGCTGCCAAAATAATGATGCAGCAATTGTATCAGCATTTATTCGATAAGAAAGAAATTACTACCGCGATTCGTTTAGCTAGGAAAGAACTATTTAATATTAAACAACGCCAGGCATATTTTAACTATAAGATCGATTTAGAAGATTGGTTATTACCTGTTGTTTATTATAATTGTCCAGTCGATCTAAATTTAGGGAAATTTACCCCAGAAGAAGAGGAAAAATATTGGGAGTCTGTTGGTAGTAAGTATCGTTTTTTGTCACCACAATATGGCTTTATCGGAAGAGATTTAGAAATTATCAAGATAGAAAAAGCACTATTGAAACATAATATTTTGCTGTTAAAAGGGATGGGTAGAACTGGGAAAACTACCCTACTTAATTATCTGCGGGAATGGTGGCAGAGAACTAATTTTGCTGTAGATGTTTTTTATTTTGGTTATGACGAGAAATCTTGGAATCTAGAACAGATTTTATTTGAGATTGGCAAGCAGGTTTATGACCGCTTTGAAATAGCAAAATTTCAAGCGATGAACCTGAAGGCGCAGGTGCAAAAATTAGCTAGTAAACTAAGAACTGAATCTTACGTTTTGATATTAGATAATTTAGAATCGGTAACGGGTCAACAATTAGCAATTCAAAATACTTTGCCAGA
>JASJCW010000175.1 GCA_030065265.1 Prochloraceae cyanobacterium | reverse complement strand
AATTAATGCAAGACCATAGTTTAGAAGTCCCTTATTCTTTAAAGAGTTAATTCTTCTTTTCAAAATTTGGTTTAGTTATTTGATTTAATCTAGCTGGAGTTTAGATTATATTTGGTTTGAGTCAGATAATTATCAATATTGCGATCGTCTGTAATTTTTGAATTATATTCAATCAATCACTAGCAGAACAGTGTATTAATAAACATATTTTTTGTTGGCGATCGATTATTAAAAATGTCAATCCAAAAATTATAAAATTATTGAGGGGATCTTGAATATCGTAATTTTCCCTTTGAGGAATATATTCAATAATTTCAGCGTTTTGATAATCAATGCATTTACTTATATTATGCCAAAAGCCAGTAATAAGATTGCGTTTTTTAGAATCTGCTAAATTGTTCTCTTTGTCGTATGGATTTACCCGTTGGATAAAACTATTAATTCTTGCAACCATTTCAGAACTGGAACTTTCGGAAATAGTTGCATTTTCTACTTTTGTTTGTGGATAACCAAATTTAATTAATTTCTTGATTTCAAGATTATTGTCTTCGATTTTTAATTGTTGAGCATTAAAAATCGTCACATAATTACAACCATTTAAAGAACAGCTTAGTGCTTCCATGTAACCGATTAATCGATTTAATTCTAGAGTATTTAAAAGCTTCATATATTAACAATTCATCTCGCACTGTAGGCATTCTAATTACTCTTGGTTTTTTGTCTCTTCCTTTTAACTGTAATTTTTCTAAATAAGGAGCAAAATTATATTTTCCTTTTGTACACTTATTGTGGATAATTTTTATTTGTTCTTGATAGAGATTTTCATAGGAGTCTTTGGAGCATTTTTTGAATTGTTCAAATTTTTTCAATATCGATGCGATCGATGCCTTTAGCGGAACTTCTTTTTAACTTCGATTTAAATATAAAATCTAGATGTTCGATCGCAAATTTTTCTTCTAGTAAGTTAAGTGAGTTATCAGAAGTAGCACTCATAAATACTCTGCAGTCAAAACAAGTAACAAAAATAGATCTAATCCAATATTGATTATATTAGATAGATCTTTTGTCTTACTGAATGCGAAATTACGAACAATAAACAATTAATGCAAAACCATACTTTAGAAGTTCCTGATTCTCTAAAATAATTATCGAGCCAAAAGACAAACGATCGCTTGTTAATTATTCTCAGAAATTACTATTCTTCAAATCATTGATTGAAAACAGTTCCCCTTGATTGCGATCGCACCAAAGAAAAATGAAGATTTTTAGGAAGGCATCTCAAAATTTAGTTTAGCGAGATTGGTTTGCTTGAGTTGGCTCTGCTATTGTAAAATTGACGCGACGATTCTGCGACCAAGCTTCTGGGTGAGAGCCTTTCGCGATCGGTTTAGTTTCGCCGTGACTGATAGTAGATAATTTAGCCCGATCTACCCCTTGAGTTGCTAAAAACTCCCGTACTGCTCTTGCACGTCTGTGCCCTAAGTCCATATTATATTCGTGAGTTCCTCTTTCGTCGGCGTGGCCTTCAATTGTAATTTGTCGATCGCTATTGAGAAGCTTTTGTGAAACTTGTCTGAGTTTTACTTTAGCTTCCTCTTTGAGATCGGCGCGATCGAAATCGAAATAGATAATGCTTTCAATTTCGAGCGGTTGTTGTGCTGGCTGCTCTAGAACAATATTTTGGATCGGATCTTCTGCCTTTTCTACAACTAAATTATTATTTTTTTCTTCTTGAGGAATCTCTGTGTTTAGATCTTCTGCCTTTTCTACAACTAAATTACTATTTTTTTCTTCTTCTTCAGTAATTTGACCGTTCGGGGTTAAAATTTCGGTTTTTTCTGAAACGGGCTGTTGTGTTTCCTCAGTTTCTATCCCACATCCAAAAGGTAAAATTGCCAAGATACAGATCGAAAATAATTTAAAACCAATTGAATTAATAGAAGTGTTTTTCATTTTATTTTGCAAAGTTAAGTCTCTCTTGAATGCCGAGAGAAATTTGCACCTCTACTTATGTATTTTACATTTTGGTGTGGTATTTATGTTAGTTTATGAAAAAATATTCCTAATTTCCTCTTAATTAAAATTAAAAAACAATAGTTAATTTTACTTCAAGATCTAAAAATCAAATTAGAGATCGAGCTATGACTTTTAGTTTTTTTCAGAATGAGAATAAAAAATACCGGTAAAAATTAAAACATGCAGCAAACCAAAGCTAAGATAAGAAACACGATAAAAGATTAAAGCAAAAATACTTGTTAAATAATGAGTAGAGGAACACTATTCGATAAAGTTTGGGACTTACATACAGTTGGGACGTTATCTAGCGGTCAAACACAACTGTTTATTGGCTTACACTTAATCCACGAAGTAACCAGCCCCCAAGCTTTTGCTATGTTGCGGGAAAAAGGATTAAAAGTAATCTATCCTCAAAGAACGGTAGCTACAGTAGATCATATCGTACCGACGGAAAATCAAGCCCGTCCGTTCGTCGATCGCCTGGCCGAAGAAATGATGCAAGCACTAGAAAACAATTGTCAAGAATTCGGCATTAGATTTTGCAATATCGGCTCGGGAAATCAAGGTATAGTACACGTAATTGCCCCAGAACAAGGTCTAACTCAGCCAGGAATGACCGTAGCTTGTGGCGACTCCCACACTTCGACTCACGGAGCATTTGGGGCGATCGCCTTCGGAATAGGTACGTCGCAAGTTAGGGACGTTTTAGCCTCCCAAACCCTAGCCCTATCTAAATTAAAAGTTCGCAAGATAGAAGTTAATGGCAGTTTAGCCCCCGGAGTATATGCCAAAGATGTAATTTTACATATTATCCGTAAACTGGGGGTAAAAGGAGGAGTAGGTTACGCTTACGAATATGCTGGCTCGACTTTTGCAGCCATGAATATGGAAGAGCGGATGACTGTCTGTAATATGTCGATCGAAGGTGGTGCGCGTTGCGGATACGTTAACCCCGATGCAACTACTTACGAATATCTTAAAGGTAGAGATTTCGCCCCGAGCGGAGCGGACTGGGATCGAGCAGTTGCTTGGTGGGAGAGTATTAAGAGCGATCGCGACGCAGAATACGACGATATAGTTACTTTTGATGCTGCTGAGATCGAACCTACGGTAACTTGGGGCATAACCCCAGGCCAAGGAATAGGAGTAACTCAGTCCATTCCCAGACCCGAAAGTTTGCCCGAAAGCGAAAAAGCGATCGCAATAGAAGCTTATAAATACATGGATCTGACTCCAGGAAAACCTCTTCAAGGAACTCCGATCGACGTTTGTTTTATTGGAAGTTGCACTAACGGAAGACTCAGCGATCTGCGCGAAGCAGCTAAATTTGCAGCAGGAAAACACGTTGCTGAGGGAGTTAAAGCATTTGTCGTCCCGGGATCGGAAAGGGTCAAAAAAGCAGCAGAAGCAGAAGGACTAGATCGCATTTTTGAAGCAGCAGGTTTTGAATGGCGCGAAGCTGGCTGTTCGATGTGTTTGGCAATGAACCCCGATAAATTGCAAGGATCGCAAATTAGTGCCTCTTCTTCCAATCGGAATTTTAAAGGTCGTCAAGGCTCTTCTACTGGAAGAACTTTATTGATGAGTCCGGCTATGGTAGTTGCTGCGGCGATCGCAGGAAAAGTAGCAGACGTGCGTCAATTTTTGAGCAGTAATTAGTTAGTAGTTAGTAGTTAGTAGCAAATAGTTAGTAGTTAGTGGGGTTTTCATGAAGTCAAAAGTCAGAAGTTTCTAAGTTTAGAACTAGTCGATTTATTTTCAATTGCTAGAACAAGTTTAATACTGTTTCTCCCCTGCTCCCCACTACCCACTACCCACTTCCCACAAGAAAAAATATGAATCAAATTAAAACAGTTTCAGGACGAGGAATACCTTTACAAGGAAACGATATCGATACCGAT
Source organism: Prochloraceae cyanobacterium (assembly GCA_030065265.1). GTDB lineage: Bacteria > Cyanobacteriota > Cyanobacteriia > Cyanobacteriales > JASJDA01 > JASJDA01. Next base: position 7,813 of record JASJCW010000175.1, on the reverse strand, counting down.
CGCATCATTCCAGCTCGTTTTTTGCGTTGCGTTACTTTTGACGGACTCGGAAAAAGTGCTTTTATCGACGATCGCGCTCAAGAAAACGGCCAGCATCCCTTTGACTTGCCTCAATTTCAAGGGGCTAATATTTTAGTTGTAAATAATAATTTTGGTTGCGGATCTTCTCGGGAACACGCGCCTCAAGCTTTGGCTAAATGGGGCATTCAAGGCATAGTTGGCGAGTCTTTTGCTGAAATTTTCTTCGGTAATTGTTTGGCTATGGGTATTCCTTGCGTTACCCTCGAGCCTGAAGCGATCGACCAATTGCAACAAAGATTATTAGAAAATCCACAAGCTCCGACAACTCTAGATTTAGAGAAGATGACAGTTAGTTGCGGCGATTGGAAAAAAGATCTATCCTTAGCTGAAGGCCCTAGAAAAATGCTGCTTGGAGGTACTTGGGATACGGTCGGACAATTAAGCGAAAATATCGATCGCATTCGAGCAACAGCATCCAACTTACCTTATATTAATTGGAGTACACCAGCAAGAGCAAGTTAAACTGAAAGAGGCGATCGGCAAACCGCTAATCTCGTCCAGAAGAGAAAACTTGTTCTAGTTAAGGATGAAGGCTAAAGAACTGATCGATCGCTATAACGCAGGAGAAAGAGATTTTAGTCGTTTAGACTTAGATCGTATCGAATTGATCCAAGCCAATCTCAAAGGAGTTAGTTTCAATCGTAGCGATCTCGATTGGTCTAATTTGAGCGGTGCGGATCTGAGTTGGGCTAACCTCAGTCGCTCTAATTTAATTAATGCTAAATTAATCGGTACTAAATTATTAGACTCTAATTTAAGCGGATCGGATCTGAGCGATGCAGATTTAAGTTGGGCTAATTTAGATAGTGCAATTCTAACTCGAGTCGATTTGAGCAATGCTAACCTGAATCGAGCTTGTTTGACAAATGCGGATCTCAGAGGAGCTAACCTCACCGATGCCAATTTAAAAGGAGTAAATCTTGCTGGTGCAAATCTCTCTCGAGCAGATTTGACTCGTGCCGATCTCAGCAATCTCAATCTTAGCGGTGCAAATTTATCTCGAGCCAACCTCAGCGAAGCCGATCTAAGTGAAGCGGTTTTAAGCGAAGCCGATCTCAATAAAGCCGATCTGCGCGAAAGTACATTGAGAGAAGCAAATTTTAGCGAGGCAATTTTAAGAGGGGCAAATTTTAGCAGTGCTAACTTGCGGGGTGCAAATCTTTCCGGTGCATTTTTGCAAGAAATGAATATGAGCTTATTGACTTTATCTGAGTTAAGTTTAGAAAAATTCGATTCCAATAATCACATCAATCTCAGTTCTGCTAATCTCAAAGGTGCTAATCTTAGCGGGGTTATTCTTAAAGGTGCAAATTTAAGATACGCTTTATTACGTCAGGCTAATTTGACAAAAACTAATTTTCATTACGCTAATTTAGTCGATATTTATTTGCAAAAAGCCGACATTCGCGGAGCTAAATTTCGCAGCAGTAATATGAGTGGAATTGACCTTACCGGTACGATTATGCCCGACGGTAGCCGACATCATTAAAAGATGGACTCGAGCAATTTTAAGATTTTTTAGAGAGATTTTGAGGCGTAAATTTTTAGATTATTAATCTAGCTATTTATTTTTAATACTAAATTGTAATATTCTCAAAAAATACCGCTACAAATAATACTAAAAGTCAGAAAAAGCTCAAGCTTCGTTAAATCTAACCTGGGATCTAATACCACTTTTCAAAAGAATTGCTGTAAATAGTTTCTAGAAGAAAATTAATTGAATGCCATTCAAAAAGATTTGCAATTCACGATAAACGGCTTAATATTGAGGAGATACATAGTTTTTTAGAGAACAATCCTGAACCCTGACCCATTATTTGGAATAAATAAAAAGGAAATTGGTATAAAACCATTTAACTCTGAATATCCGACTGCAAAAATATTAAATAAAAATGGTATTACTCAGCTAGAAACAACGATTAAATACAAAATATTTAATATCAAATGGATATTTTTCCCAATTGAATAATTTTTTAAAATTAATATTTTTAAATTATACCACAATTGTGTGCCGCATTTTATTGCGGTTTTCTTAAGGTAAGAATATAACGGCAAATTAAATTAAAATAACTCATATAAAACAAAATTTTTAGGAACTATGGCCATGAAAATCCGCACGATTTTAGCAGTTGGATTATTAAGTTCTTTTACTTTTAGTTTTTCTACTCCAGCTAGATCCATCCCCGAAGAACTCCGCAGTTTTTGCGGTAGATTTCCTCTAAATTCTCGGTGTAAAGGTTTGAATACTGCAGTCTTAAAACTATTAGAATCTAACGAATGTATGGGCTGCGATCTAAAAGGTGCTAATTTAGAAGATGCCGATTTAAAACGCGCTAATTTAGAAGGTGCAAACTTAGAAGGGGCTAATTTAAAAGGTGCTAATTTAAGAGCTGCATATTTGGCTAATGTCAATTTGGATCGAGCTAATCTCGAAGAAGTTAACTTTAATTACGCTAAATTAAAAAACTCGACACTCCGAAACGCTAATTTAGAAAAATCTAAATTAAGATCTGTTAATCTTAACGGTGCTGATTTAGAAGGTGCGAATCTTCGCGACGCTTACTTAGTCCCGATCGCCAATGATGCTACTTTTTTAATCGGTGCTAATTTAAAAGATGCCGATCTAGAAAAGGCTAACCTCAGAGGGGTAAACTTAACAAATGCAAATCTAGAAGGTGCTAACTTAAAAGATGCTTGGCTTCAATCTGTAATAGTTAGTGGTGCTTGGGTGAGCTATAGATATCTGACTAATTTAAGTAATGCTAATTTAAAAAATGCTAATTTGACTAATGCAAATTTAGATACTGCTATGGCGATCGGTAGTGACTTCACCAATGCCAATCTGAGCGGGGCTAATCTAGAATTGGCTAATTTAGAAGATGCTAATTTGAGCGGAGCTAATTTAAATGAAGCCAATCTCTATAAAGCTTATTTGGTCGATAGCAATCTGAGCAACGCGATTTTAACTAAAGCCGAATTAGTCGATATAGATATGACTGGGGCTAATTTAAGCGGTGCAGATATTACTGATGCAAAGTTAGATGATTCTCGATTCTGCGGTACGGTGATGCCAGATGGTTCCCGTTCTCAATCTGGTTGTAAAAGATAAAACCAATTCGTTTAAGTCAATATTAATCGGATTTTCAGTTATCTCTCGAATCGATCTCAGAATAGCCGGCGATATTGGCGATCGAGATAAACAAGAACAAAGCAATTGACTATTTTAAGGAGATAAAGATTATGAAACTTAATAAATTAGCAGCGATCGCCGGCGTTATTGCCTATTGCCTATTGCCTCTCCGAAATGTAGCAACTCTAAATAGAATTGGTATGAGATAGAGTTTGATAATGTTTAACATCATGTCTTTTGTCTCCTTCAATTAACTTAAAATTAAAGCAAAATTCTCTTAGCAATTAAGCAATTAAGCACGGCGATCGATTTAATTGAGAGTAACAAGGCCAATTGCGATAAAAAATACCGTTAAATTCCTGCCAAAAATGGAGATCGAGGGGTTAGTGTGATAGATAGTAGTGCCAAAAACTTCTATCGCAAAAACCAGATCAACCATGCACAAAACCTACGACCTCAACATAGTCGAAAATAGACCTTTAATTAATCCCGCATTGTTACACAGTCAATTGCCGATCGACGATACCACAGCCCAATTAGTCACCCTGACTCGCGATCGGATTCGGAATATTTTGCGCGATCGCGATCGCAGATTGTTAGTAGTCGTAGGCCCTTGTTCGATCCACGATGTCAATGCAGCTAGAGAATATGGAGCAAAACTCGCCCCCTTACGGGAAGAATTAGGGGAAGAATTAGAAATTGTCATGCGGGTATATTTTGAAAAACCCCGCACCAGAATAGGTTGGAAAGGACTGATCAACGATCCGCACTTAGATAATAGTTACGATATTAATACTGGATTGAATCTGGCTCGCCAACTCCTGTTAGATTTAGCTAATTTGGGAGTGCCCGCAGCAACAGAACTGTTAGATCCGATTACGCCTCAGTATATTGCAGATCTAGTTTGTTGGACGGCGATCGGTGCCCGTACCATAGAAAGCCAAACCCACCGCGAAATGGCTAGCGGTTTATCGATGCCAGTTGGATTTAAAAATGCTACCAACGGCAGTTTAAAGCCCGCTATCGACGCAATGGTCGCAGCCAGCAGACCCCACCACTTCCTCGGCATCAACCATCACGGATTGGCTAGTATCGTGGCGACAGCCGGAAATCAAGACGGACATTTAGTCTTGCGCGGAGGTAGCAGCGGCCCCAACTATCATCCAGAGTTAGTTGCAAATGCTGTCAATAATTTAGCTTCTCATAATTTAATCTCTCGAATTATGGTCGATTGCTCTCACGGCAATTCCAACAAAGATTTTACCAAACAGCCCTTAGTCTTGAGAGATTTTGCCGCCCAAATTGAAAGTGGATCGCAACATTTGATGGGAGTCATGATCGAAAGTCATTTAAAATCGGGAAACCAGTCAATTCCTGAAGATTTAGATCGACTCGTTTACGGACAAAGCATTACAGATCCTTGCGTTGATTTTGAGACTACTGCTAATATGCTCCGAAGTTTAGCAAAATCAGCAAAATCGAGATTGTTATTGAATCGATAGAGTTTTTAGAGTAACAAGTAACGAGTAGGGAATAAAATATTACCTTTGTTTGATTTTTTTAATTTTGTTGAGCGATCGATTTACTTCAATCTCGTTATTTTAAAAACTATTCAATCTTTAGGCTTGTTACTCTTTACTTTGGCAGTAGTCAGAGGAAAGCTGACAATAACAAACAGTGAATCGAGAAACAGCTTTTGGCAAGTTCCGAACAAGGAAAGATCGCCTCTAGTTCAGACAATCGAAAATGATGCTAATTGATACCAATTCCCTAAAATAATACTATAGATCGATTTGACAATCTTTTGCCTCTTGCCTCTTGCCTCTTGCCTCTTGCCTCACTAGAAACTGTTGCCGAAAGAGAATGACCTATCGATCGCGAGATTGATTAAAGAAAGCAAAGAAACAAAAGCGATCGCAAATCGGTCTTGAAATAACAAAGAAGTAACTTGGAATTGGTGAGAATGAATCTTAAATTAATTAGTTATCGATCTGACCTTCTCAAAGGAAAAAATAACTATATTTGAGGGATAATATCTACAAAAAATTATAAAAAAATGGCCAATCAAAGTCGGCAAACTCAAATCAGTCAAGTTTTGACTCGAGCGGTAGAAAGAATTCATACTAGAGTTAATTTTGCTGCGATCGCCCTAAAAGAAAATGCTCGAGTTCCCGAACTGTGGGTTAAAGATGGGGATGGAGAAAAACCAAAAGTATATCCCCTACTCGGAGATAAATATATTGCCGGACGCAGTTCAAAATCTTGCGATATAGTAGTGCGAAATCCAGAAGTTAGTAAAATTCACTTTTCTTTAAAAAAACAAGAAGACGAATTAAAGCGGCGATTTTTTACTATTAACGATGAAAACTCCACTAACGGTATTTATCGAGGCAAAAAAAGACTTAAATCCTGGATTTTGCGACACGGAGACATTCTTTCTTTAGGGCCGCCAGAATTAGAAACCTCAGTAGAAGTAGAATATCACAATCCCCCTCCAGTTTGGGCCAAAGTATTGCGTTACGGACTTGGCGGTGCTGGGGGGATAATGGGATTGTTAAGCTTGACGATCGCCTGGCAATGGTCGCGAGTAGCAGTTAAACCGATTCCAGAAGCAGTTAATGCCCCGGTTTTAGTCTATGCAGCAGACGGAAAAACAGTTTTAAACCCGCGATCGAGCAGCATCCATCGGGAATTAGAAAATTTAGCCGATTTTTCCCCCTATTTACCCAATGCAGTCATAGCCTCCGAAGACAGTCGCTTTTACTGGCATATTGGTGTCGATCCGGTGGGTATTCTCAGAGCTTTTCAAGTCAATTTAAAACGCGATCGCATCTCTCAAGGTGCTAGTACCTTAACCCAACAAGTCGCCAGAAGTTTATTTCCCCAAGTCGGACGACAAAACACGATCGATCGCAAACTGCGAGAAATGGCCGTAGCCTTAAAATTAGAAGCAACTTATTCCAAACAAGAAATTTTAAAAACCTATTTAAATCGAGTTTACTTAGGAGTAGGCAACTACGGTTTTGAAGATGCGGCTAGATTTTATTTTGAAAAGTCAGCAGCCGATTTAACTCTTTCCGAAGCAGCAACCTTAGTAGCGATTTTACCAGCTCCGAACAGTTACAACCCAGTCCAAGATTATCAAACGGCGGTTAAATTTAGAAATCGCGTCATCAGTCGGATGTTATCTCAAGGGATGATTTCTAAATTAGAAGCAGATCGGGCCAGGCGATCGCGCATTGAAGTCAGCCCTAAAGCCAGAGAAACTTTTGCCAATACCGTTGCTCCCTACTATTACGCTCACGTATTTACAGAACTGCGTCAACTGTTGGGGGAAGAGTTAGCCAAAGAAGGTAATTTCATCGTCGAGACTGGCTTAGATCCGATTTTACAAGCAAAAGCCGCCGCTACTTTAAAAGCTAGCGTTAATGCCGATGGTTCTCGTTATAATTTCTCCCAAGGGGCGATCGTTACCCTCGATAGTAAAACTGGGGCGATTAAAGCGATGGTCGGGGGAGTAGACTATCAAAAGAGTCAGTTCAACCGCGCTACCCAAGCCCAAAGACAACCGGGATCTACTTTTAAAGTCTTTGCTTACACTGCTGCTTTGATGAGGGGCATTTCTCCTTACCAAACCTATTCTTGTACGGGGATGATTTGGCAAGCAGTGCGTTACAAACCTTGCGATCGCAGTCAGGGTAACATTAATATGTTCGCAGGTTTGGCATTGTCTGAAAATGTGGTCGCGCTGCGAATTGCTAAAGAAGCAGGGTTGAAAAATATCGTCCAATTAGCTCGACAATTCGGCATTAATTCCCCACTAGATCCAATTCCCGGTTTAGTTATCGGTCAAAAAGAAGTTAACGTTTTAGAAATCACCGGAGCTTATGGCGTTTTTGCCAATCGCGGGGTTTGGAATCGCCCTCACGCGATTAAACGCATTCTCGACAGCAGCGATTGCAGCGATCCAGAAGACTATACTACTTGTCGTGCGATTTATTCTGTAGAGGAAGAATCCGATGTCACTAAAAAAGTAATCGACGATCGCATCGCCGCGACGATGAATAATATGTTACAAGACGTAGTTAGAGCCGGTACTGGGAGAGCTGCTTTTCTGGGTATTGGCGAAGCGGGAAAAACAGGGACTACCGATCGCAGCGTGGATCTCTGGTTTATCGGTTATGTTCCCCAGCAAAACATGGTTACTGGAGTTTGGTTGGGTAACGACGATAATTCTCCGACTAGGGGCAGCAGCAGCCAAGCCGCAGCTTTGTGGAAAAAATATATGGAACGAAAAGATGGCGATCGACTTTAAATAATTTTTGCTTGAATTTAATCTGAATTTTTCCAGTTTTTCAAACAATCAGTTGAGGGCGAATTTGTCTGCGATTGTATTGCAGGATCGGGTGCGATAATATAGCAGAAGGCAGAAGCGCACCGCCTACGCGTCGGACGGCGTTCACTACGACGGCGTTCAACATTCTGAGGAGACCTCTGCTTGGTTCGCCCGACATATCTGAGGACACCTCAGATATGGCGAATCCGCAGAATCCACGCCTCTCGGATACACGCTCCGAGTCCACGCCTCCGCAAGACCCAAGT
>JASJCW010000174.1 GCA_030065265.1 Prochloraceae cyanobacterium | reverse complement strand
TGCTTGTCTGTTTTCCCCCAAAAAACTATATGTTGTTGCTAAGCTTTTTAAGCAAGCTATTTGACCTCTGGTGTCTTCGATTTGTTCGTATATAGTTAAAGATTGATGCCACAATTCCAAGGCTTTTTGAAATTCTGCTTGATTTTTATCTCGATCTAATTCGTATTGTTTAATACCTTCAAGAAAATATTGATGGGCTTTTTGATGAAGTTTATAAGCGTCTATTTTTTCAGGAGTATTCTTTGCTACTATTGGTGTATCGCTGGCAAGTACCTTATTCTCAAAAGAGGAATAATTTAAATTACCATTAATTGCGAATATAGTCGCAAATCCTAGCAAAAATAAGCCTTTTACACCCTTAATCATATGGCATCAAACTAATAGATTTATTGAACTGACAGTTGTTAATATTTTATTGAATTATTACTTTGCTTTTATCCCGCGATCGCGATCGTTATTATTTTGCTACGCAACTACATAAACCAAAATTATCAACAATCTCAGATCGAGGAAAAATAATCTAGCAATTCTGAGGAGCGTTGCAATTGCGCCCGTCACGAGATAATTCCTTACCCTGGTTAGATTAAGTTTTGCTACTCTAATGATAGAGCGGTTAAGAAATCAAAATATATGTTCAGATCTTACTGAAAAAATTTCTTATCTGTATAAAATTATAAAGTGATGACGCAAAATATGGTAGCTTTTAATATAAATAAAACAGCAGCCCAAAATAAACTTGCGCTTTGCGAGGCTTGGGAGACGCTTCATCCCAATAGTTGTCCTTACAGCTATAATTTTCACCTGCACACGATGTTTTCTGACGGGCAACTCGCTCCATCGGCATTAATGAAGCAAGCTATTTCTTTAGGATTGAAAGGAATGGCAATTACAGATCATCATTCGATTGGAGGCTATCGCGGTGCGGCGGCTTGGCTAGAGTCTCAGAATGCTAGTTCTGCTGAAAAGCCCCTACCCCATCTTTGGACTGGAGTAGAAATTAGTTGCGATTTATTAGGAGTAGAGGTGCATATTTTGGGATATGCATTTGCACCAGAACATAGAGCTTTAAAACCTTATCTCAAAGGTAAAGCACCTTCTGGAAAAGATTATTCAGCCAAGAATACGATCGCAGCGATTCAACAAGCAGGAGGGTTAACTGTATTAGCTCATCCAGAGCGTTACAAAAAAAAGGCTGAAGTCTTAATTGAGGCAGCAGTACAGTTAGGAATTGATGGTCTAGAAGCTTATTATGCTTATGGCAATCCCCGGCCTTGGCAACCCAGTCTTGCTCAAACTAAAAAAGTCAAACAATTAAGTGAAGATTATGGTTTATACGTAACCTGCGGTACTGACACTCACGGTTTAAATATACTCCAACGCATCTAGGCAATCTAGTTGCGGCGTTAACGAGGCTGACCGAAATTATTTGATTCGGAAAGCTTTTTTTATATCAAGTCCCGACAGCGAAAACCATTAAAGCGATCGCTGCAATACTCATAAATATCAAAATTGAACCCAATTTAAACAGCTCTTGAACGGGGTTTGGAGGGGCAGTTTTCATTTTTAAATTCCTTATAAAGTTTTTAGGTTATGTCCCATCAATATAACTAAGCGGAATGGCAAAAATGAGAAACGTAATAGTTATTAATTGTTATTGATATTTCTTAAAAAGGCGATCGCCCCAGAGAGCAATCGCCGTAACAGCCGATTTTAGTCGGTTAAACCGTGTTTGAGAGCGTAACGAACTAACTCGGTGCGGCTGTTAGTTCCGGTTTTGCTAAACAGGCGGCTGACATATTTCTCCACATTTCTGACGCTCGTTTCTAATCTCCGAGCAATTTCTTTATTCATCAAGCCTTCAGCAACCAAATCTAAAACGCTTTGCTCTCGGGGGGTGAAATCAATTTTAATTGGTGGAGGTGTAGGCACGAGAGCGGACTGGTCTTGTAACATTGATTTAATCGTGGCAATTTCGCGAGCAATTTTTTGCCATTCTTCGCTGGAATTGTTAGCAGCAGCAGATATTTTCTTTTTAGAAATTAGATTTTTAACGATCGCTTCTAATTCATCGGGATCGAAAGGTTTAGGCAAATAAGCATCGCAACCGGCTTCGTAACCTAAAATGCGATCGCCCGTCATTCCTCTTGCAGTTAAGAATACCACCGGAAGGGTAGCAAAGCGAGGATCTTCGCGCATTTTCTCGAGTAATTGATAGCCGTTCACTTCAGGCATCATAATATCAGAAATAACTAAATCTGGAGTTTCTTGCTCCAATATTTCCCAAGCTTCGCTAGCATCCCGAGCGACAGCAACGGCAAATTCTTCGCCATCTTCTAAATAAGCTTTAACAGATTCTCTTACTCCAGGTTCGTCATCAACTAACAATAATTTACTTTTTTCGGACATTTTAATTTTGCTATTTATTTTTAAATTAATTATTAATCTAAAGAAACCGAATCAACATCGATAGTTTTCACTTCAGCATCTTTGGTGACGTTTTTTTCTCGAGTCGTGCCAGATCCCTCAACATTTCCGCCGCGAGATTGAACGAAATTAGTAACTAATTGAGTCAACCCAGTAAATAGCAAACCCAAAACGATCGCATCGTCTATTTGTCCGATAAAAGGAACTAAATCTGGAGAAATATCGATCGGACTGAGGAAGTAAAGCAAACTACCTAAAATAATCCACCAGCGATACTTAGGATTGACTAAGAGGGAATTGTACCAGTTGTAAAATGATTGGGGAGAAACTCTCATGTTTAATTAATTTGGTTGCTTATATTTATTTTGACAGATCGATCGAGCATAATTTTAGAGATTTTGTTCAGAAATCCGAACCGATCGAGCGGCAAGGTAAAATAAAAATCTCTCCCTAAAGAGTAGCAAAAGAGTATGGTGCTAATTGTCCAAAAGTATGGCGGTACGTCTGTAGGTACGACCGAAAGAATTCGAGCAGTAGCAAAAAGGGTGCAAGAAACAGTAGATCGAGGCAATCGCGTTGTTGTTGTCGTATCTGCGATGGGTAAAAGTACCGATGCTTTGGTAAATTTAGCCCGAGATATTTCCCAAAATCCGAGTCGCAGGGAAATGGATATGCTTTTATCTACCGGAGAACAAGTCACGATCGCCCTGATGAGTATGGCACTCCAAGAATTGGGACAGCCAGCTATTTCCCTGACGGGGGCGCAAGTAGGCATTGTCACAGAAGCTTCCCACTCCCGAGCCAGAATTTTACAAATTAAAACCGATCGCATCATCAAACATCTCGATCGCTCTGAGGTGGTTGTGGTCGCTGGCTTTCAAGGGATTAGCAGCAGCAGCGATTTAGAAATAACCACCCTGGGAAGGGGCGGATCTGATACTTCAGCAGTAGCTTTAGCTGCATCTTTAGGGGCCAGTAGTTGCGAAATTTATACCGACGTACCGGGGATTTTAACTACAGATCCTCGTATCGTACCGGATGCGCGTTTGATGCCGGAAATCACTTGCGATGAGATGTTAGAATTAGCCAGCGTCGGGGCCAAGGTGTTGCATCCGAGAGCGGTGGAAATAGCCCGCAATTATGGCGTACCTTTAGTGGTGAGATCTTCTTTTGACGAGTCTCCAGGAACTAGGGTAACATCGGCCATTCCCACCCCCCGCAGTCTTTTGAGTTTGGAAATTACTAAAGTCGTCGATGGCATAAAATTCGATAGCAACCAGGCTAAAGTGGCTTTGTTGCGAGTGCCCGATCGCCCCGGAGTGGCAACTCGTTTGTTTGGAGAAATTGCTCGGCAAAAAGTGGATGTAGATCTAATCATTCAGTCGATCCACGAGGGAAATACTAACGATATTGCTTTTACGGTGGAAAGAAGCCAGTTGCAAGCTGCAGAAGCTGTAACAGAGGCGATCGCGCCGGTTTTGCGCTCCAATCCTGGTGCACCAGATGAAGCGGAGGTGATGGTAGAAAGAAATATCGCTAAGGTGGCGATCGCCGGGGCCGGAACTATCGGCCGTCCTGGAATTGCGGCTAAAATGTTTAAAACTTTAGCCGATGCTAATATTAATATTCAAATGATTTCCACCAGCGAAGTGCAAGTAAGTTGCGCGATCGATGCCGATCTCTGCGATAAGGCGATCGCTTCTTTGTGCGATGCTTTTGAGATCGATAGTTCTCCGGTAAAATACGATGCTAACCTCACAGGGGTTAACGATACTTCAGCTAGGGGTGTAGCCCTCGATCGCGATCTGGCTCGTTTGGCAATTCTCGGTATCAGCGATCGTCCGGGTATGGCTGCTAAAATTTTTGGTGCTTTAGCCGAGCATCATGTCAGTGTAGACACGATAATTCAGTCTCAGCGTTGTCGGATCGTTAATGGCATTCCGACTCGAGATATTGCTTTTACCGTACCGCGATCTGATGGAGTAGGGGCTAAAAAAGCATTGGAAAATCTCGCAGCGGAGATCGGTTATCGAGAGATTCTCTTGGATAGTGAAATTGCCAAAGTAAGTATAGTTGGGGCTGGGATGGTCGGTCAACCCGGAGTTGCAGCTCGCTTTTTTGGCGCGATCGCCGCCGCACAAATTAACATTCAGATGATTACTACTTCTGAAATTAAAATTAGTTGCGTGGTTGCCAAAGAGGACGGAGTTACCGCTTTAAAAGCGATTCACAGTGCTTTTGGTTTGGCCCAAATAAAGGCGATCGCATAACATGAGGGAATTTAAAATCGGAAAATTTCTACATCTCCATAATCCGGGAGCGGATCGCCAATGTTATTATTGCGATTAAATAATTCATCGGGTCTGAGATTAGGTGTTGCATTTACAGAGCCAAAAAAGCTGTTAGTTTGTCCGAGACGATAGCCTTCTTCTCCTTGCTCTGTGCCTTCTCCTAAAGCCCAATTCCAGTTAGAAGAGTTTCGGCCCTTCACTCCAGCTAGTTGGGTTGCTTTGTTTTCTTGAACGGCTGTTTTCGATTTGGTTTGAGCTTCGACTGTGTTTCCCGAAACGAGGGTTAAGGCGATCGCCGTACCTACTGAAATTAATATACGGTTTATAATTTTCCTTTTCATGATATTTTTATACTAAGTGTTTTCTTGGGATATTTATATTAAGTTAGCTTCCTCGGAAATTATTTGTAAATCCAAGTATTTTCTGAAAAACTCGATCTCAGTTTATTGTTAATTTAAGTTAGGATGAAGCAAATCAATTGAGTATTGCTTGATTCCCCTGTCAGTATTTTTTCTTCACGTAAAATTGTAACTCAAATAAGAAAAAAAAATCAAATAGTTGAGTTGCGATTCAGGTTATTGACAGTTAACAACGTAAATTTATGATATAATAGTATATTTAGTAATTGTATGCAAAAAGTTAAGTAATAACTGTTGCGATCGCGCAGCGGTGTAATTCTCTGATCTTTTTTGAGAAAATAAGCTACATGCTACTCTCTCAAATATGTAACTTAAAACTAGTCTTTTTTAACAGAAGAAAAGACAGATCTATTTATTGTTAGTTAAAGAGCGATCGCCGGACTAATATAAATCCAATTAGTATGGAATATCAAAGCTCAATTTAAATAGCGAAATTAATAGTAATCAGATCTAGAGCAGGTTCTGAAAATCGATTGAAATCGACTCCTAAATATTGTTAATCTAAGACCGGGCCTTCCAACTGAAAATTTCACAATTCGCTCGCGGCTCGATATAAATCAATTTTTTACCAGCAATTAATCCGGTCGATCTAATTATTTAAGGGCATCAAACGAAACTTTTATTTTTACAAATTTTCAGCTAAAAAAAAATATAGTTGTCTCAAAAATATTAATTTTAGGCTGTGATTTTCCCCTAGATCTTGATATTTTTTGATTTAACCTTCACAATTATTACAAAAAAATAAAAAACTTAGTCGCACCTTTAAATTTAGTAAAATTTTAGGGAAAAATAGAAATAAGAACTCAATTTAATTTTTGAGGAAATTTTATGTCTGGCAATAAAAATAAAACTGGTATAGTAATAGGCGCGGTAGCTATTGCAGCGATCGGCGGAGGCTATTTGTTATTTCGCGGTTGGTCGAAAGGCAGTTCGTTAACGCCCTTGCAAGCGGCTGAAATCATTCCTCAAGATGCTCTATTTGCGGGATATTTTTCGACAAATTCGGAAAGTTGGACTAAATTAGACAAGTTTGGCACTTCAGAATTTAAAAAGCTCGTTGTCGAGCCAGCAAAAAAACAGCTAGAAGAAGCCTCAAAAGAAAATTCTGCCACCGAAGATATCGATTACGAAAAAGATATTAAACCCTGGTTGGGAAATATCATGCTGGCTGCTTTACCCTCAAAAGCTGAAGAACCAGAAGTTCTTTTAGTTATCGGCATTAAGGATAAAGTAGCTGCACTAAAATTTATGGATAAGTTAAAAAAAGAAGCAGAAGATACTATCCAAACAAGTGAATATAAAGGTTTTACTATTATTGAAACTACAAAAGATTCCGAAGATCCTTATAATATTGCTATTTTAGACGATAAGATAGTTCTTGCTCCTGAAAAAGAAACAGTTAAAACTGCGATCGATACTTATAAAGGGAGTGCTTCTTTTGCAGATAAAAAGGGTGCGAAAGAAATATTGAGTCAAACTAACAAAAATAGCGATACTCTATTCCAATTCTACATTCCCGATTATACTGGATTGCTAAAACAATCTTTGCGAGCTTCCGGTGAAGATCTCGCCGATTTTAAATCCATTGAGAAACAATTAGATTATGTCGATTCGATGGTACTTTCAATAGGGGTTAAAGAAAATCGCGGCATCTTAATGGAGACGATCGTTAAATTAAATCCAGACGCAAATATTCCTAAATATCCCAATATTCCCGGTAAAATTTTATCAAAAATTCCTGGGGATAGTTTACTTTTAATTAGTAGTGGTGGAATCGCTCAAAGTTGGACTTGGTTTGTCGATCGCTTTGGCGAAGATCCAGATTTCAAAGAGGGTTTAAATATTGCTAGAGATAGTTTGAAAGAAACCACCGAGTTAGATTTAGATAAAGATATTATCGGTTGGATGGACGGAGAAATTGCTATTAGCATTAATCCTAGCCAGACTCCACCTGCACCAGTTAACGGTGCTATTGTTATCGCGACTAGCGATCGCCCTACTGCTGAAAATGCGATCGATAAATTTGAAGAGTTTGCTAAATCTAACGGCGCGCCAATTAGCAAGAAAGAAGTTGCTGGAAAAGAAGTCACTGAATATGAAAGTTATCCAGGACAAGTCGTTTTAGCTTACGGTTGGTTGGATAATAAATCTTTAGCAATTTCGATCGCAGATAAAGCCGATCGAATTATCTCCCTTGAACCTTCAGAGTCTATCGCTCAAAATGAAGCTTTTAAAAATAGTATCAAAGACTTTTCTAAGCAAAATTATGGTTATTTTTATCTCAATTTTAAAGAGGTAAACGTAATAGTTTCTCAATTCGCTCGGGATTTCGGTCAACCCATTCCACCCGAAGCAGAAGCAGTTCTCAATTCTGTTAAAGCTATTGCTGGTGTAACTACAATGCCCGATTCTTTGACAGCCAAACAGGAACTATTAATCGAGCTAGAAACTAGCGAATAAAATAACCACTAAATTAAAGATAACGGACGGGATAATAATTAGGCTTTTTGAGCTTTACTTCTCGCTCCTTTTTTTTATTAATAAATAAACAATATGAGGTGAATTTAATGATTCTTTCCAGTCGCCCCAATCCTCTTTTTCTGGCGATAGGGGTCGCATCTGCTTTGCTAACGGTGTTTAGTCTCGTTTTTTATTGGTATCTAATTGTTCTAATTGGTTTGGGAGTTTTTGGGGCAAGATTGGGATATTATCGCGGCTATATCCAACCTAAAATAGCTAAAATAAATCGCAGTCAAGTTGTTAAAGTTGTCTTAGATGAAAATGATTTTTTTTATCCAATTCCTTTGCAAGTGAAAGAAGAAAACAAGCCAATTCCTTCCGCTTATTATAAGATAGATTGGTTGTTTAATATTTTTTATTTTCTTGTCGGCAAAAAAGAATGGCAAGTCAGGACTATTTTGCCGGAAATGCAAGAATACGAAGTTATTTTAGCAGAATCTTATTATGCTTTAGCTGACGTGCAAATTGCCGTACCTGCCGATAATGATTTAGATTATCAAAGTAATTTTTATCTCGCTTATTTTATCAAAAATATATTCAAAAAAGTTCAGCCAAAATTAAATATTTTAAAAGAAAAAAGTGCAGAAATAAAAAAAGAATTGGATGTGATAGTTTTATCGCCGCAAATTTATCAAAAAAAGATCGAATTGTATTCAAAATTAAAGCAGGAAAATAAAAAATTAATTGCCGATGGAGAAGTAGTAAAAGAAATAGGTTTGGACATAATTAGAGATGTTTCGATCGGGACAGATTTAGAACAAATAGCACCGGCCGATCTGGCTGGAATAGGAGATAAAAAACAGAAATTCGATCGCCAGTGTAAAATATTTCTTGAAAAATATCAAAATCTCAAAGAAAAAATTGATGGTAATTTTCAAATAACTCAAAAATATTAAAGTAGGAAAATATCCGATCCACAACCGCAAAAATTTTCAACAAAGATCCGGCGATCGCGCCAAAAATACAATAAACTTGAGATTATACTAATTACTTACTTATCTAAGCACTTTTTTAAAATATCCCCCCATCAAAATGACCGCATCTTCAAAATCTTCATCCGATCGCAATATTTGCACCGACCATTCTCAAATAGAGAAAAAGAAATTATCTCCAATGTATCGCCATTACGTGGAGGTAAAACAACAATATCCCAATGCTTTGCTATTGTATCGAGTCGGAGATTTTTTTGAGTGCTTTTTTGAAGATGCAGTAACGATCGCCACAGAATTAGAATTAGTTCAAACTAGTAAAGACGCGGGGAAAGAAATAGGTAGAGTGGCAATGACCGGAGTTCCAGAAAAAGCCGTCGATCGCTACGCTACCATGTTAGTAGAAAAAGGCTTTGCCGTTGCTATTTGCGATCAAATTGAAGATGGGGCGATCGCAGCAGCAGAGAAACGCATGGTCAAACGGGAAGTTACTAAGTTAATCACTCCCGGAACTCTCACCGACGATGGTATGCTCAAAGCCAGACGCAATAATTTTTTAGCTGCAGTAGTTATTGCTAAAGATCGTTGGGGTTTGGCTTATGCCGATATCTCTACCGGAGATTTTTACACTACTAAAGGAAACAATTTATCCTCTTTAAATCTAGAATTATTGCGCTTGCAACCCGCCGAGATTTTAGTACCGACCAACGCCCCAGATATAAATAGTTTACTCCGGCCCGGAGAAAAATCAGAACATTTACCCGAATCTTTGCCAGAAGAATTTTGTTATTCTTTGCGAAGTCAAGCCACTTTTTCCCTCGTCGAAGCAAAACCGAGGTTATTAGAAACTTTTCAAGTCAGATCTTTAGAAGGAATGGGATGCGAACATTTACCTTTGTGCATCCGCGCTGCTGGTGGTTTACTCGAGTATATCGAAGCGACTCAGAAAGCAAACCAAACACCCCTCCAACCTTTAAAAACTTACAGCATCGAAGACTATTTAATTTTAGACCATCAAACCCGTCGCAACTTAGAAATCACTCAAACCGTCAGAGACGGGACATTTTACGGATCTTTACTTTGGGCGATCGATCGCAGTCGTACCGCAATGGGAGGAAGGGCTTTAAGAAGGTGGTTGCTGCAACCTCTTTTAAATTTTAAAGGAATTCAAGCCCGTCTCGAGACAATTTCTGAAGCGATCGAAAATAGCGGTTTGCGTCAAGACTTGCGCCAAATGCTCGGTAAAATTTACGATTTAGAAAGGCTGACCGGTAGAGTTGCGGCCGGTACTGCTAACGCTAGAGATTTGCGATCTTTAGCCGATTCTTTAGTAAAGTTGAGAGATCTAGCAGATCTGGCGAGTTACGGTAATTCGCCCTATTTTCGAGCTTTGCAGCAAGTTCCGCCAGAAATAGAAGAATTAGGTAAATATATTATCTCTCATTTGGTCGAATCTCCACCATTGCATATTAAAGAAGGGGGATTAATTCGCGACGGTGTCAACGCGCAATTAGACGATCGCCGCAAAGAATTAGAAGAAGATAAACAATGGATCGCCAATTTAGAAGTAACAGAAAAAGAACGCACCGAAATATCAAATCTTAAAGTCGGCTATAACAAAACCTTCGGCTACTATATCAGCATACCCAGAAGTAAAGCCGACAAAGCCCCCAAGAATTATCAACGCAAACAAACTTTAACTAACGAAGAAAGATATATCACTTCCGAATTAAAAGAAAGAGAAACGAGGATCTTAACTGCAAAAGAAGAATTAAATCGCTTAGAATACGAAATTTTTACCGCTTTAAGAGAAGAAGTCGGGCAAAAAGCCACCCAAATACGCAATATTGCCAAAGCAGTCGCGGCGATCGACGTTTTAATTGGTTTAGCAGAAGTAGCAGTATATCAAAATTATTGCCGTCCTGAAATCGCTGAAGACAGAAAAATTGAGATCGTTGACGGGAAACATCCAGTAGTAGAACAATCTTTAGGTAGCGGTTTCTTCGTTCCCAATTCTACCTATTTAGGCGACAATGCCAAACATCCCGATTTAATCGTACTTACCGGGCCCAACGCAAGCGGCAAAAGTTGTTACCTCAGACAGGTAGGTTTGATTCAATTAATGGCACAAATTGGCAGTTTTGTCCCCGCTACTGCTGCAACTTTAAGCATTTGCGATCGCATTTTTACTCGAGTTGGCGCGGTAGACGATTTAGCAACCGGTCAATCTACTTTTATGGTAGAAATGAACGAAACTGCGAATATTTTAAATCATGCTACTCCTAAATCTTTAGTTTTATTAGATGAAATCGGTCGCGGAACGGCTACTTTTGACGGACTTTCTATTGCTTGGTCGGTGGCTGAATACCTCGCTAGCGAACTGCGATCGCGCACTATTTTTGCGACTCACTATCACGAATTAAATGAACTTGCTTCTATTTTGGCTAACGTTGCTAACTATCAAGTTACCGTTAAAGAATTAGCCGATGAAATTATCTTTTTACACCAGGTTCGTCCCGGAGGTGCGGATCGCTCCTACGGTATAGAAGCAGGACGTTTAGCCGGATTGCCACCTTCGGTAATTCAACGAGCCAAACAAGTCATGAAACAAATCGAAAAGCACAGTAAAATTGCTTTAGGATTGCGTAAAGGTATCGATTCTAAAGCAGTAAAAAAAACTAAAACATCTCCAGAAGATCCAGGAGAACAGTTAGATATCTTTTAATTTCAAAGCGATCGCTAATTATGAAAAAGTATCTAAGACCAATAAGGCAAGAGGCAAGAGCGGTGAGACCCCGCGCGAGGCTCACACGCAAGGGGTGGAAGGTAGACAGCCTTCATTTACCAATAAATCTTGGTTGAAAACAATAATACCATTTCTGAAAAATGAGGCTACAGATACGATGTTATCCTGACCTCCTACCTAGACCGACTGACCCCCCAACTGTAACAATATTAAATAGAAATGGTATAACTTAACTATCAAGGCTGTCTACCGCTCCCGGAACGCTCACCAAGACAGGCAAGAGGCAAGAGGCAAAAGATTATTAAAATAGATCTGTAGTTTTAGTTTAAGTAATTGGTATAATACCAATTCTCAAAAATAGCAAAATAGATAGCAATTCTATTTAATAATATGAAAAAAATTGAA
>JASJCW010000173.1 GCA_030065265.1 Prochloraceae cyanobacterium | reverse complement strand
GTGCGCGTCGGGCAACATTTCCATGTTGGTGCGAATTAAACCGTAACCGCCCATTTTGAGGAGTACGCCGGCTAAAATCATCGATACTGGTGCGTTGGCTTCGCCGTGCGCGTCGGGCAACCAAGTATGTAAGGGGAATGCTGAGAGTTTTACACCGAAAGCAACTAACAAGCCAGCATAGATTAGCATTTCCAATCCGATTGGATAGTTTTTCGCTGCTAGCTCAGCCATGTCGAAGGTAAAAACATCTCCAGAGTTGGCTAGAGCAAAACCTGCAACTAAAATGAATATCGAGGCAACTGCAGTGTAGATGATAAACTTGGTCGCTGCATAGCGGCGTTTCGGCCCGCCCCAGATTGCAATTAAAAGATAGACCGGAACTAGTTCTAATTCCCACATTACGAAGAACAGAACCATATCTTTAGCTGCAAATACCCCGATTTGGGCACTGTATAGCAGCAGCATCAAGAAATAATATAGTCTCGGTTTCTTTTCGACTCGCCAGGATGCTAGCAATGCTAAAGTCGAAACTAAACAAGCCAGCATAATTAAGGGCATGGAAATGCCATCTACACCTAAAGACCAATTAATCGATAAGGAGGGAATCCAAGCATAGCTTTCAACGAGCTGAAATTCACCAGTGTTGATGTTGTAATTAGTTGTAAATGCAAATATTGCTAATGCTAATTCAATTAATCCAACCCCGAGGGCGTACCAACGTATTGTTTTCCCTTCTTTATCAGGGATTATAGGTATTGCTACTGATGCAGCAACTGGTAAAAGAATTAACGTAGTGAGCCAAGGAAATTGTGAACCGATCGTTATCATTATTCTTGATTAGGAAAATATACTAAAATTCATATTTCTAGATAACAATCTTAATTACGAAAAGTGACAAAGTCCAGTCAAAAAAGTTACGAAACGCCAAAAACAATCTTTTTTTAGTATAATTAAAGACTTTTTTTAGATTTTATCCCTAAAATTTCAAGACTTAAATTTAAGTATTTTTACGCCCAAAGTATCTACCGATAAGGGTTTTACCTTTGCATGAATTCCCCGATCGCTCCAAGCTTTTGCAATGGCGGAAGTGACTGCTTCAATTTTTGTTAAATTTGTTAAAGCAAGCAAAGAAGGGCCGGCACCACTAACAACTAAACCGTAAGCCCCAGCATCAAGAGCGGCTTTTTTAACCTCTCGGTAGCCCGCAATTAAATTTTGACGATAGGGTTGGTGCAATCGATCTTCAAGGGCGATCGCCAGCCAATCGCCCCGATTATTTTGTAAACCTTGCAGCAAAAATCCAGTTCGAGAAATATTGAAAATAGCGTCAGCTCGCTCGACGCGATCGGGGAGTACGGATCTCGCTTCTTGTGTTGAAATTATAAAGTCTGGTATCGCAACAACTGGAATGATATCTTTATGCCAAGGTACTTGACAAATTTTCCACTCGTTTCCTTGACTTGCAGATAATTGACAGTTACCGAGAATAGCGGGAACGACGTTATCGGGATGGCCTTCAATTTCAATGGCGAGATCGATTATTTGCGATCGCTCTAAAGGATTTCCAGCCAAGTAATTGGCCCCAACCAACCCCCCAACAATCGCAGTAGCAGAGCTGCCCAATCCTCGAGCCAAAGCATATCCTAATTCAATTTCACATTTAAGACTGCTCGGAGGTTCTCGATCCAGATATTGATACAGTTTGAGAAAAGATTGATAGGCTAAATTAGTCGCGTCGGTTGCTATCTTCTCAGCGTCTTCACCTTCGATCGTTATTTCCAGACCCGAATTTGCTTCAGGAATTGAAAAAGTAAAATTATTGTGCAGGGTTAAAGCCGCACCCAAACAATCAAAACCAGGGCCGATATTTGCAGTAGTAGCGGGAACAGAAACTGTAACTGAATTAGGCATTATTTTAGAGAGTAGGGTCAGGGGTCAGGGAGTGGGTAGGAGGTAGCAAGTCTCACCGCAATTTAATATTAGTCAAACAAATTCAAACTTAAAACCCCACTAACTACTAACTAATCGCTGAGGGATTACTTGCTACTCAAAATTAAACAGCCAAGATGCAACCGATGATGATGCCAGCGAGTAAAATAAAACCCAACCAAACATTTTGACGAAAAATTTGACCGTAAACTGGTTTAGGAATATCTTGCTGGCGTAATCGATTGTACTGCCAAATCCAGCCGATAACAGCAGCAGACCAAGCGATCCAAAAAATAGGATGTAGATTTTTAATTAGAGATAACCAAGCAAATAGAATAGCAGTAGCGGCAAAAAAAACACCTACAGCTTCAGCAGCGCGATCGCCAAAAAATAAAGCACTAGAATTAACGCCAATTTTGCGATCGTCCTCCCGATCTGACATCGCATAAACCGTATCAAATCCTAAAGTCCATAAAACTGTAGCTGCCCATAAAATCCAAGTAGAAGCATCTAAATGTTCGGTTACAGCACTCCAACTAATTAAAACAGCAAAACCCCAAGCAATGGAAAGGACTAGTTGAGGAACGGGAAAAACTCTTTTTGCCAGAGGATAGCAAATAATGACCGGAACTGCCGCAAAAGATAGCCAAAAACTGAGAGGATTGAGGTATAAAGTCAGAATAGCAGCAACAATTAGAGCTATAAAGAAAATAACAATCCCAGTTTTAATAGAAAGGGCGCGCGAAGCAAGGGGTCGCTCCTTAGTGCGATCGACTTGAGGATCGATATTGCGATCCCAAAGATCGTTGATGACGCAACCTGCAGCACTAGTTACTAAACTACCAATAATAATAATTCCGACTAAAGTTAAAGGAGGATTTCCATCAGAGGCTAAAAATACCGCCCACAAAGCCGGAATCATTAAAATCAGTCGTCCTTCGGGTTTATCCCAACGCAAAAGTCTAATAATACTTACCCAAGTGGGTTCTTGTTTTTGAAACTCGCTAACCATAATTTTAAAAAGAAACGATCGATCGATCCGTTATAAGTTATATCTTTGTTGAGGGAGTTTAAGGAAAAAATGTCAACGATCGACTCTATTGAAAAACATAAATTTGACGAATCTAATTTAAAAGACGATCGCCAATCTACAGAGTTCATTGTAGCTGCGATCGATATCGGTACTAATTCCATTCACATGGTAGTAGCGCGAGTAGATCCCAAACTGCCTGCTTTTACTATTATTGCTAAAGAAAAAGATACCGTAAGATTGGGGGAAAAAGATCCAAAAACGGGAAATCTGACCCAAATTGCCATGGATCGCTCTATTTCTGCTTTAGAGCGATGTCAAGAATTAGCAACTAGTCTCAATGCCGATCGCATTATTGCTGTGGCAACCAGTGCGGTGCGAGAAGCACCCAACGGCATCGCTTTTATTCAAAAAATTGCTTTAAAATTAGGTCTGTCGGTAGATTTAATTTCAGGAGTTGAAGAAGCGCGACGGATCTATTTAGGGGTTTTGTCGGCCATGGAATTTGACGAACGACCCCATATTATTATCGATATTGGCGGCGGTTCGACCGAATTAATTTTAGCTGACGATCGCGATGCTCGTTTTTTGAGCAGCACTAAAATCGGGGCGGTTCGTTTGACCGAAGATTTAGTCAATAGCGATCCGATTAGTAACGAAGATTTTAAAAATTTGCGCGCTCATATTAAAGGGATGCTCGAGAGACCGATCGAACGACTGCGATCGGAATTGAAAGCCAATGAAATCCCCCGCATGGTAGGAACTTCCGGGACGATCGAAACTTTAGCTACTATGCACGCGCTCAAAAATTCTGACACCATTCCCAATCCTCTCAACGGCTATGAAATAAGCTACAAAGAGATTCAGGAAATGGTGGAAGATTTAGCAAAAATGGACTATTCCCAACGGTTTGCTATTCCGGGTATTTCTGACAAACGAGCCGAAATTATTCTGGCTGGGGCGACGATTCTTTTAGAAGCAATGACCCTCTTACAAACCGATTCTTTAATAGTTTGCGAGCGATCGCTCAGGGAGGGCATAATCGTCAATTGGATGCTCGATCGCGGTTTAATTGCTAGCAGTCTCGGCTATCAATCCCAAGTACGGGCCCGCAGCGTCATGAAAATAGCTTATAAATATCAAGTAGAGTTAAATTATTCGGAGCGAATCGCTAATTTTGCGGTCGATTTGTTCGAGCAAACTTCGGGAATACTCCATAATTGGGATCTCAATTACCGTCAATTACTTTGGGCCGCTGCTATTCTCCACAACTGTGGCGTTTATATTTCCCATGCAGCTCATCACAAGCATTCTTATTATTTAATTCGCAATGCAGAATTATTGGGTTTTACGGAAGTAGAATTAGAAATAATTGCTAATATCGCTCGCTATCACCGCAAAAGCAAGCCGAAGAAAAAGCACCAAAATTATCAAAGGTTGCCTAACAAAGAATCCCGTCATTTAGTCAGCGAGTTGAGTGCGATGTTACGAATTGCTGTAGCTTTAGATCGTCGCAAAATTGGTGCGATCGCAGCTTTTAAATGCGAATACGACCGCGATTCTCAAATACTTTACCTCGGCTTAACTCCTAGTTTTCCTAACGACGATTGCGGTTTGGAATTGTGGAGTTTAAATTACAAAAAACCCCCCTTTGAAGAAGAATATGGTATCAAAATACTAGCTCGACTCGATTCTTTTGCTCCGCAATTAAATTAATAACTTTTTCGATCGTGACAAATTCTAAAAAATCCCTCGCACCTCACTATCACCAACGAACTAAATACGATCCAAATACTATTGCTGCTAAAAATCGCTCTTTAGATTGGGACAATCAACCGTCAACAAATAAAAAATATCGCATTAGCTTAAATGTTTTTGAATTAAAACCTTATTTATCCGACAATCTCGATTTATCTGTCGATCCCGATCTGAATTTACGAGAATGGAAAAGATTATCCCAACTTTTATTTTACAGTTACGGTATCACTGCTAAAATCAATACTGCCTACGGCGAACCGATTTATTTGCGATCGGCTCCCTCAGCAGGGGGTTTGTATCCAGCAGAAGTATATTTAATTTCTAGAGGCACGAAAATTCTGCCCCCGGGATTGTACAATTATCAAGTGCCAACCCATTCTTTAGTTCATTTTTGGGATAGCGATGTTTGGCAAGATCTCCAAACCGCTTGTTTCGATCGCCTGGCTTTAGCAAATACTGAATTAGCTATTGCAGTTACTTCAGTTTTTTATCGCTCGGTTTGGCGTTACGAAGATCGCGCTTATCGACGGATTTTATTGGATACGGGCCATTTATTGGGTAATATCGAACTGGCTGGAGCGTTAAATAATTATCGGCCCCACGCGATCGGCGGTTTTAATGACGAAGCAATGAATAGTTTGCTTTATCTCGATCCCGAACTTGAAGCTACTCTAGCTATTGCTGCGATCGCAGACTTAGAAGATCCCGAACAAGATTTACCCCGCTCTATTACTGCTTTACCATCTGAAATAGTTACCGATTATCCGGCAATTCCCGACGGGGAATTACTATCTTATTTTCATCGTGCCAGTCAAATTAAGAGTTTAAAATCGCCAAATTCTTCGGTAGAATTAAACTCGGAAAAAGGCATTGAAGATAAGTATAATTTTCCTTTCTGTTTAAAAATTGCGACTCCAACTAATCCGATCGATTGGGAAGAAAATCTTTTTGGTTTGAAAAGAACGATTTTAAAAAGACGTTCGACTCGCGCTTATAGCGGCAAAAATTTGACAATGGCAGAACTTAAAGCCTTGTTGCATTTTACTTATCAATCTCAAGATTATGTCTATCAAGGTTTAGATGATTCTCCCGATTATTTCGATCTTAGTTTAATTGAAACTTTTGTTGCTGTTTCTGGAGTTGAAGACTTAGAAGCTGGTTGTTATTATTATGCTCCCGAAGCTGAAGAGTTGCGTCAAGTTAGGTTTAAAAATTTTAGAAAAGAATTACATTTTTTATGTTTGGGACAAAATTTAGGTAAAGATGCTGCAGCAATTGTATTTCACACCGCAGATTTAGAGCAAGCAGTTCGCAAATACGGCGATCGCGCTTATCGTTACTTGCATTTAGATGCGGGACATTTGGGACAAAGACTTAATTTAGCTGCAATTTACCTCGGTTTGGGAGTTAGTGGAATTGGTGGCTTTTTTGACGATCTTGTTAATGAAGTTTTAGGCATTCCCGAACGAGAAGCGGTAATTTATATTACTACTCTGGGCCGTCCGCGATCGCGTTAATAGCACCGCCAAAATATACGTCAGAACAATTTTTCTAATTATCTTAATAACTTACATGTAATTATTGACACGTAATTTATTACGGATAGAGGAATAATTATAATTTTCGCTCGCTCCTAACTGTCGATTCTGCTTAGACTCGAGCTTATTTTCTTTCGGGATGTTCTGTCTCTGGCGAAGGAATTTCTAATTGATTGATTCTGTTAATCATTTGATACAATCGGCCTAAATCTCGTTGATTGAAATCAAAAATTAAACGGGGTAAATTTTCCGTCTCATCGCCAATTTCTTCCGGTAAAGCTGGAGTTGGTTCGATTCGGCCTCGGACTAAAATATCGCTAAAATCCTGATTTAACTCTTCAATAAAATCTTCTCTCAGTTTGACATTCAAACGCATGACAAACCTACCTCTGACATAACGACTTGAATGGTAAACTCGATAGAATTGCCGAATTGCAGCACAGGCCTCTTCAATATCGTCTGTAATTGTATATAAAGAAGGATCTTCAGGACTGATTAAACCTCTATTCAGCAGTTGAGAACAAATATACTTGTTCCAAGACTGCCAATAATCTCCTCCTGGTTCGTCGATTAACACTAGAGGTGCGGGGCCGTATTTACCAGTTTGACAAAGGGTTAGGGTTTCAAAGGCTTCATCTTGAGTGCCAAAACCACCTGGAAATAGTGCGATCGCATCGCTTTCTCTTAAAAAGAATAATTTGCGAGTGAAAAAATACTTAAAATCAATTAACTTCGGATCGTCAACAATGAAAGGATTCGATTCTTGCTCGAAAGGTAATTGAATGTTGAGACCGAAAGAATGCTCTCGACCCGCTCCTTCATTACCTGCTTGCATGATACCCCCTCCTGCTCCGGTTAGTACCATAAATCCTAAATCGGTAATGCGACGGGCAAATTTTACTGCTAGCAAGTATTCTGAAGTGTCCGAAGCTATTCTAGCCGAACCGAAAATAGTTATTTTACGAACGTGACGATAAGGATAAAATATCTTAAATCCTTTCTCTAAATCTTCTAAGGCGTAAGTTAAAATTTTTAGGTCGAGACGATCTACTTCATCTGAAGCAATTCTGAGCAATACTCCGAGGGCACGCTCTAATAATCTACCGTGTTTTATATTAGGCAGGCGATCGAACAACTCTATTATTTCTCTCGATAGAGCGGAATTGGTCTTGTTTGTAGGAGATAAAGCCATATATTTACTCTTTTGGCTTTTCTCATTGTAGCCACTTTAACTATTTAAGCAAACTATTGGGAGAAAGACTTCTTTAAATGAGGGACGATCGCCGCTTTTAGGAACGGAAAATTTAAACTAAAAGTTGACGCTCGTCCGATAATTTTATAAATCCCAAGTTAAAGATATTTTTCTAAAGTGTTGGCTAAAGTAGTTTTGGGGACTGCACCCACTACCATATCCACTCTTTGACCGCCTTTAAAAATCATTAAAGTCGGTATACTGCGGATACCATATTGACTGGCTACATTTGGATTTTCGTCAGTGTTTAATTTTACTACTTTTACCTGACCAGCATATTGTTCGGCTATTTCATCTACTACGGGGCCGACCATTCTACAAGGGCCGCACCAAGGTGCCCAAAAATCGACTAAAACAGGAATTTCGCTATCTAAAACATCCTCTTTGAAACTTGCATCCGTAACTGGGGCAGTTGATGACATTCTTATAAATCCTTAACTAGAGCAGATTTCTTTTTGATTTATTTAAATTTATACCATATCAAGGATACAGCAAGTACAAACAAATCGTTTCGAGAACTTATCTATTGGATGTTTTAGTTAAGTTTGAGAATTTTAGTGCTACACCTAAATCTATTTAATTTTTTTAAACTGTTGCAATTTGGTTAAACTTTATGATATTTTAACCAAAACCAACAAATAGCAATCTGCAATCTTGATTTATAAAGGAACCGCCCGAATCAGATCGGGCGGAGTGTGGTGTGAGGAGTGAACGGAATATGTTTTCCGTTATTTCTATTGTAGGCGACCAATCTTAATTTGATATTATTTTCTGAATGTTATTAAGAAAATTTTTATTTATTAGATTGGTTTTAAGTAAAAATACTCAAACAGGCTTGAATGTTTTCGCGACTAAAACAAACGATCTTCAAGGGGATCGAAAAAATCGCACTAAAAACTAAGATAATAGCAAAGTTAATCCTGGTTTTGATATATAATTGTCAAATTCCAAAATTTTGAGAAAAAAATTAAATTTTAATAACATTAGTCGAGGGAATAATTAAATTAAGATACAAAAAAGCAGATCGAGACTTCTTATAAATCTAAAGATAATGTTATTAAATTTAGAAAAAAGCAGGGCGACAAAAATAGTAATGATAGCCGCGATCGCTTTTTTTTGTTTAGTGGGAACGATCGCTTTAAATCGATATTTAACTTTTTATTACACTTACGATCAAGGAATTTTCAATCAAGTTTTTTGGAACAATTTGCACGGAAATTGGTTTGAAAGTTCTTTAGCATCGGGGATATCTAGTAAAGTAACTAAAAGCGGTCAATTACCGACAATTGACACTAGTTATTTAGGGCATCATTTTAGCTTAGCTTTATTAATTTGGCTGCCAGTTTACGCTTTATTTCCCGATCCGACTACTTTAATTTTTATACAAGTAAGTTTGATAACTGGAGCGGGTTTAGTTTTATATTTATTGGCTAGAGAATATGTCGAACCTGCGATCGCAGTTTGGATAGTAATTAGTTTCTATTGTGCAAATGCTGTGATCGGCCCGACTCTATCTAATTTTCATAATATTTGTCAGCTTCCTATATTAATTTTTACAGCTTTATTGGGGATTGAAAAGCGAATTTGGTGGTTATTTGCGATCGCCAGCAGTTTAATACTTTTAGTGAGAGAAGAAGCGGGATTAACTCTTTTTGGCATTGGCATTTATTTAGTCGCAAGCAGACGCTATCCTCGTTTAGGCTTGGCAATTTGCGTGCTTACTTTTGGCTATATCGTGGCAGTGACTAATTTTATTATGCCTTTATTTACAGATGATATTGGCAGTAGATTGTTAGTAGATAATTTCGGTCAGTATGTCGATAATAGTGCAAAAACATCGACGTTAGATCTGATTCTTGCTATGCTTACTAAGCCTTGGCTGGTAATAAAAGAGTTATTCGTACCCATCGGTAAAACAATTAATTATTTATTGGGACAATGGTTACCTTTAGCTTTTATTCCTGCCGTAGCACCAACAGCATGGATAATCGGAATATTCCCGCTATTAGTTCCCCTTTTAAGCAAAGATACTTTTGTTTTAGGGATTAACGTTCGCTTTGCTATGACAGTAGTTCCGGCTTTATTTTACGGGACAATTCTTTGGTGGGGAGGACAAAGTTGGAAAAATATTGCCAGCGAAACGGAGAATTACCAGCCGAGAAAATTAGGTAAAAAGTTTCGTAGTTTTTGGATTTTTTGTCTGAGTCTTACTTTATTATTTACGATAACTAGTAATCCCCATCGATCGCTTTATTTTTTAATTCCAGATTCGATCGATCCTTGGATACACGTTTCTTTACCGCAACAGTGGCAGCGATCGCAAGAAATCAGATCTGTATTGGCTAAAATTCCCCCCGATGCTAGCGTTTCTGCGACCAATCAAATTATCCCCTATCTTTCGAGCCGCAGAACAATATTGCGCTACCCCAGCGATCGCATTGCAACTGAAACCAAAGAAGTAATTAAAGTAGATTATTTAGCAGCAGATTTATGGCGTTTGCAAAAGTATCAAATAGCTTTTAGGAACGATCGAGAAGCTTTACAAAGGATCGTTTTATTCGTCGACCGCGCGACTCGAGATAAGGAATATGGCATTATCGACTTTAAAAATAGCGTCATTCTTTTGCAAAAAGGTGCTAAATCGAATTCTGAAGCAATGACCGCTTGGTTGAAATTGCGTCGAGAATTAAATAGTTTGATGCCTCAAGTAAGTCGAGAAACTGTATTCTAAATATAAAGTAGATCTAAAATTACAACCGAGCGATGGACTTATCCAATAATTCTAATACTGCTAAAAACCTTGAAGCGGCTTTTGGTGGCGAATCAATGGCAAATCGTAAATATTTATTTTTTGCCGAAGTGAGCAAAAAATTGGGGCTGAAAGATCTTGCCAAATTATTTAAAGAAACAGCCAATCAAGAAACAGAACACGCTTTTGCTCATTTTCGTTTGATGCATCCAGAATTAGCAGTAGACGATCCAGAATCCTTGAGTGAAGAACAAAAAAAAGCGATCGCCTCTCGTTGTTTGGAATTAGCTATTGAAGGGGAAACTTACGAATACACTACCATGTATCCCGAATTTGCCCGAGATGCAAAGCAAGATCGCGACAGCGATGCAGTGGCAGAATTTGAAGCCCAAACCGCAGAATCGAAAGAACACGCCGAAATCTTCCGTAAAGCAGCCCATAACTTCGGTTTGCTTACCAGCATCGAACAACATCATGCCAGACAATATACTGATGCACTAACTAGTTTAGATGGCACAACCGTCACTAAAAAACCCCCCAGCGACGATCCGGCGACTCAAAAATGGATTTGCCGTCAATGTTCGATGATTTACGATCCTACTGTCGGCGATCCAGATTCGGGAATTGCTGCTGGTACTGCTTTTAAAGATATTCCCGATGATTGGCATTGTCCGATTTGTGGCGCAGAGAAAAAACTTTTTACTCCTTATGAAGAACCTGCTGCTGCTTAGAAAAATTGTCAATTAATTTTCTAGAAGTAGCGATCGATAAACTTTTTAAGAATTCGGGAATAAGGAAAAGCAAACAGTTTGCGATCGATTCTATTAACTGTTAACAATTGTTTCCCTTTTTTTTCCGATTTTATCTAAATTAATTTAACTCTTTTTCCAGACAAATACTGTGCGGATCGCCGATATATTCGCCAAAATTACCAATTTTTTCGTAACCTAGTGCGGCATATAAACCTAAAGATTCTGGTTGCCGCTCGCCCGTTTCTAATTTTAATTTATTCAATCCCAATTTAATTGCCTCTGCTTCTAATTTTGCCATCAATAATTTAGCTATTCCCTTTCTTCTCGCTTCTTTAATGACATAAACTCTTTTAATTTCTCCGACATTATTTTCTATTTTAGATACTGCACCGCAAGCGATCGCTTTTTGTTCGATCGCCCCTAAAATTAAAGATGCCGTTTTTATTATCTATTTTGTCAAGATCTAATTCATGTACGCTACTACTCGGATAGCGACTTAGAAGTTCTTCATTTAACTCTTTTATTAAAGTTAAAGCTAATTGATTTTGTTTGGGAATAACTATCTGCCAATTGATGCGATCGAGATTCATAATTATATTAATTTTTGAACTTTAATTTAGCTTGCTTGCTAAACATTAATTAAAATCGGATCTTCTTGACCGAAATCGATCCGATATCTGATTTGAAAAGGTTCTTCTTGACGACGACTAATTAAATAAATCGATTCTAATTTAAAA
>JASJCW010000172.1 GCA_030065265.1 Prochloraceae cyanobacterium | reverse complement strand
TAACTTGCTCTCAAGCTATTTCTTTTTCTAGGTTCGGGCGCTCGTGGCTTGTGTTGCTCAACTGCGCGCATTTACTAATGTAGCTCCTTCTCCTATCTCTGTCAACCCCTTTCTCCTCTCTTTTTTTGATTCTGAAATATCTTTCGAGTGTAAATCAGTTGTAGACTGGGTTTGAGAATAATTTTTTTTCAAAAAAAAATAGAAGCACTTATAGTTCTTGGAGCAAATCGTTAGTTGTGAAATTGAATAGAATAGCGACTATACCACCTTGGATATTGATAGATCCTTTATTGCAAAACTGGCTGTTAGAAGATCTCGGTCGAGGCGATCGCACGACTCAGAATTTATTGGTAGGAGACAAAAAATCCGGCAGAGGTGAATGGATAGCTAAAGAAGAAGGTAAGATTGCTGGGTTACCCTTTGCAGCTAGAATATTCCGGCTTTTGAGCCAAAAGACCGAATTCACTCCGATCGCCTCTGAAGGAGCAACATGTGCTAGAGGAGAAACGATCGCTAGTTTGGATGGGGATTTAGATGCATTGTTGATGGGAGAAAGAGTCGCCCTCAATCTAGTTATGCGTTTAAGCGGTATCGCAACTCTAGCAAGTAAATATCAAGAAAAAATAGCCGACTTACCGGCTCAATTGGTAGATACGCGGAAAACGACTCCAGGGTTAAGAATTATGGAAAAATATGCTTCTCAAGTTGGAGGAGCGATCAATCATCGCATGGGATTAGATGATGCGGTGATGATTAAAGACAATCACATCAAGGTTGCTGGAAGTATTGAAAAAGCGATCGCAACTATTCGCCAAAGAATTCCTTACCCTCTAACTATTGAAGTGGAAACGAACACCCTAGAAGAAGTTCGAGCTGCTTTAGATAATGGAGCGGATATTATTATGTTGGACAATATGCCTCTAGAGAGAATGAGTCAAGCAGTAAAATTGATTCGTCAGAGTAACAAAAACAACCGAGTTAAAATTGAGGCATCTGGAAATATTACCTTAGATACGATTCGTTCTGTGGCAGAAACTGGAATAGATTATATCTCGACAAGTGCCCCGATTACTCGCTCGACCTGGTTGGATTTAAGTATGAATTTAAATGTTGCAAGTTAGATTAGTTAAGATATCTTTTTAGCAAATACGGCCCGATAAATTGTTTTGTTGCGAACCATGCTGTATATCTCTCTTTCCGTCGAAACTGGTAATGGATTAGTTCCCAACCATGTATTTTTATGGGTGAGTTGAAAACTGGGATGAGAGGAAAAACAATGATGTATTTGTGTAGCTAAAAACTCTACGTCTGACTGAATGAAAACTATACCTCCAGGAACTAAATACTTTGCTAAAGTATCGACTAATTCGGAGCGAACCACTCTTCTTTTTCTGTGCTTGTTCTTAAACCAAGGATCTGGAAATTGAATTGTGACGTATTGCAAAACTTGCGCGGGTAAAGATTTTAAAATTGTTTCAATAGAACTATTAATATTGCCATAAAGATAATGAAGATGGGTTAAACCCGAGCGATCTCTTTCGAGATTGGCATTTACAACTAAAGGGGATCTAATTTCGACACCAAGAAAATTAACATCTAAGATTAACTTAGCCATTTCTAATAAAAATTCACCTCTAGCGCAACCAATATCGAGATGCAAAGGTCTTTGAGAATTAAGATAAACTAGATTCCAATCGGGTGTATTTGGAGAGGTTTGATATTTTCTTGCTAGTGGATTAACGTGTTGTCTAATTCTTAACTTGACCAAAGTATTTTCCTTAGTGTATTTCTTTAATTAACTTCAAAGATCGATCGATATTTTATCAAACAACTATAACCAACGTTTTTTCCAATGGCTAGTAGGCTCGAGATGGCTATTCTTTTGTTCGATTTGTCTGCGTTGAATAATTGAATCAGCAGAATCTTTTAAGGTAGGATCGCGATAGGGAATAGCCGCACGAGTAGATAAATGTTCTATTTCCCGTTGAGATAGTGGTGTGGTATTTTGAAAACTAGCAACAGTACCGGGTGCTGGTCGGCCTAAGCCAAAACTAGAAGAAAGTTTTAAACCTGCGAGAATTAAAGCCTTACGAACTGAAGCAGAACAAGAATAGGTAGCTAAAATACCAGTAGGCTTTAAACATTGAGCGACGATCGCTAAAAATTCTACAGTCCATAACTGAGGACATTTTGGTGGAGAGAAAGGATCGAGAAAAATAGCATCTGCTTGAAACTTGCGATCGCGCAACTGTTGGATCGTTATTCTCCCATCTTGGCATAACAATCGAGCTTTTAATTGGGGTGTTTCGAGTTGATGGTTAAAAGCTATTTGTTTTAAAAGTTTTAATATTGGTTGGGGGTAGTCGTTTAGTAATTGACGATCGATAGCTTGAATTGGTACTTGAGGATTTATTTCTAAACCAACCCACTCGACAACACATTGAGGATTTACTTGCCAAATTTTAGTTAAAGCAGCAGCAGTATTATAACCGAGTCCGTAGCAGATATCTAGTAAAGTCAAACGATCGCAAACGGCCGCTTTTTGAGCAATTTGACAAGGTTCGACATATTTGGCGATCGCTTCTTGTTTAGCACCAAAATGAGAATGAAAAGCTTCGTCGAATTCTTCGGAGAAGAAAGTAAAAGATCCATCTGCTGTTAATTTTGGTAGAAATTGACTTCGATCGAACATAAGATTTAAAAATTTTGCAGTTTCTTGAGTTTTTCTAAGTCTTCTGGAGTATTGCAATTAAACAGTATTTTGCGATCGCTAACCGGTAATTCATAAATATAATGTAGTGACAACCAAGATTGAAAAGATCTCCCTCCAGTCTTGATAAAATCTTGTAAAAGGGGAAGACAGCGAGTGCGATAAAATCCAGATAAAGGCTCCCAACCGCGATCGGATTTCGGTAAAGTGGCGATCGCATCATTTGGAACTAATTCCAAATAATTAAGAGATTTTTTAAGATAAGATTCATTTAAAAGAGGTAAATCGCAGGCTAATAAAAGAGTCCATTCTGTATTCACTTTAGCTAATCCGCAGGCAAATCCAACTAAAGGGCCTCTCAAGAGATTAAGTTCTGATGATGACACTTCGCGAATAAAATGGCAAGTTTCAGGTACAATGTGCTGATAGCGTTCGGGCCGAGAAGTGACAATGTAAACTCGATCGATATATTTAGTTGCTATGGTAGATATTTTTTGCAGCCAAGGTATTCCTGAAATCTGAATTAAAGCCTTGTCCGTTCCCATTCGAGAACTTTGTCCTCCAGCTAAAATAATCGCTGTAATTGAATTACTTTGAGATTGATTCATTTGTTAAACAGTAATAAATATAATTTAAATCCGTAAAACTTCCTATTTTTTTTACCCTATAAAAAAATGTTAAAATTGAGCAACATTATGGAGTAAAAATTAATATGAAAAAACAAGACTTATTTGCAGAAAAAAGACTGAAGCGGTTAGAATTATTTATCTGTTTAATTCCTGGGATTGGTTTATTTCCTGCTTTGTGGAAATTGTCTCGAAAACCAGAAGATCGAGCCGAAAAATCCATATCCCGTTTAGCTGTAAATTTGGGTTTGATTTGGATTGTAAGTTATAGCTTACTGTGGTTAGGGGCGACACAAACATCTGAAGTTGTAACATTTCGTCTCTTATATTTGAATGGATTGCTTACTTCCGGTTATTTTCTGATATGTATTACTTTAATGGCAAGGATTGTAAGAGGAAAGTCGATTACTTTGCCTCAAATGAAACAAAACAAGCCAGAAATTAGTCAGAAAAATATATCTTAAACTTTAATTTAAAGTGGAGGACGATCGATTGGGAAAGGAAATCGGTTTTTGCAATTAAAATTGACAAATTCTAGTAATAAACTATAAGTAAATAAATTGTAAACTGGCGATTTAGTTAGTAACCTAAAATTGAGAAAACTGACAATTGCGATTAAATAGCAAAAGTAAAAAATGTGTGAGGAAGGCCGCGTCAGGTAGAAATATGTACGACAATAATTACTCGCAAAGTCAAAAAAACAAATCCAAGCGAAAAAAAGGCAAGAGCAAGAAAGGTAATTTAATTTTACTGGGATTAGGGTTTAGTGCATTAGCAATGGTTTCTGCTTCGGTAGGAGCTTTATTAGCAATATACTTATCTTCTAAACCGCTACAAAAAGAACCTCTCAGTGCAGAAGAAGAAAAAGTATTTCGACAACAAAAAACAGTATCTAAAGATGTGTTGCAGATTCCGAAACTATCGAGACCTGTTAATATTTTAGTCTTAGGAACAAAAGTTCTCACTTCCGATATTAAAGACAATTCGATTCCCAAACCAGATCTAGGGTATCACGCTCTAGTTAATTCTTTCGAGGGGCACACCGACACGATGTTGCTTCTGAGATTCGATCCCTACGAGCAAAAACTGACCTTACTTTCTATTCCCAGGGATACTAAAGTTTACGTTGAAGGGTACGGGATTAGAAAAATTAACATGGCTAATTATGCAGGAGGCCCTTCACTCTCAGCAAAAACAATCAGTCAATTGCTTGGAGGAGTTCGGGTCGATCGCTATGTAAGAGTCAACATACAAGGGATTGAGAAACTGATCGATGCTTTAGGTGGAGTGACCCTTTACGTACCGAAAGATATGAAATATGTAGATTTTTCTCAACATCTTCACATCAATCTCAAACAAGGAATGCAGCATCTTGATGGAGCAAAAGCGGTGCAATTTTTGCGTTTTCGTCACGATCGCCTTGGTGATATCGGTAGAGTGCAAAGACAACAAATATTAATGCGTGCGGCGATCGAACAAGTGCTTAAACCCAGCACTTTGGTTAGGATACCAAAAATATTCTCGATTATCAAAGACAATATCGATACCAATTTGAGCGGAGAAGAATTACTAGCACTGGCTGGTTTAGCCGCAAAAACCAATCGTGCTAACCTACAAATGTTGATGTTACCGGGTCAATACAATGGAGATGGCAAACATCAAGTCAGTTATTGGTTGCCAAATTACAACGCGATTCATTCATTAATGAAAGATTATTTTGCGGTCGCTCAGACTGAAAATACGACCATAGATCCAGCTTATCGGAGAATAGATCGCTCGACAGTAAGAATTGCGATTCAAGACAGTACGGGCGATCGCCAAGCAGTCCGCAGCTTAATCCGCAGCCTACAAATAGCTGGTTATCAAAGAATTTTTGTCGCAGATAGCTGGTCAGAACCCCTCGAAGTTACTCAAATTTTAGCCCAAAGTGGTGACGAACAATCTGCGGTTATGATTCATATGGATTTAGGATTGGGAGAAGTCTTAGTCCAAAGTAGCGGGGTACTTTCTTCTAACGTAACGATTCAACTGGGTCGGGACTGGCAAAAAGTACAAGAATCTTTAAATTCCGGCGTACTTTCCAACCTTCATTAAAAAGATAGTTAATAATTTCCCCCGCAATGGTCAACAATATCTAATTAGAGATTCAAACTATTCTCCAGTAATAGAAAGATCTTCAACCCAAACTCGCGGACAGACACCACTAGGAGTTAATTCAAATTCAGATTCAACAAAAACGATCGATTTCAATACTTCTAAAAAATCACCAGCAACGGTAGCAGAGGCAATACTGACTTTTTTTCCTTTCTGAACCAACCAGCCATCAAAAGGCAAAGAAAAAGAACCTTGTAGCGAATTTACACCAGCGTGTAAAGCTTGTAAATCGTCAATTAAAATCACATTGTCTGCAGTATCTAAACTATATTCTCGATCTGCTTTTTCGCCAGGAAAAACGTGATAGAAGTGGGGGCTAACGGTAACTTTGGCACCGATATTTGCATTTCCAGTTGGTGCTGCGTTCATTCTTTTAGCCGTCACGCTACTGTGTAAAAAATTAGTTAAAATGCCATTTTTAATTAATTCTATTCTCCGAGTTGGAGTACCTTCACCATCAAATGTTTCGGCTGAGACATTATCTGGGTGTAAAGCATCGTCGCAAACTGAGAGTAAAGGTGATGCTAATGGAGTGCCTAAAGATTCGGGAGTAGAGAGACTTTGTTTGTCTAAAATACTTTGAGCGTTAAAGAGATTAGAAAAAGCTCCTAACAAACTCAGAAAAGCTTCTGGTGAAAAAACAATCGTATATTTACCAGTCTTAATCGGTTGATAATCTAAATGGGAAATGGTTTTTTCGGCTGCTTCTCGAATGCAATCGTCGATCGCCAGAGTATTGAGACTGCTACTGACTTTATAAGCTCCAGCACTGCGAGGTTTTTTGCCTTCTTGGGAAGTTTTAGTATAAACGTAAACCGAAGCATAGGATCTTTCTTCGCCTCTAGTTGCCCCTTCACTGTTGAGATAAAAGCGATCGACTTCTCTTTGAGCAATACCATTGTAGGGAACGCCGACAATAGCTTCGTGAGCATCGATTAATTCTTGTTCGGCTGCGATCGCTTTTTCAAGCAAAGTTGCTACTTCTGCTGGAATAGCTATTTCATTATCAACGACAACTGTTTCGGCGGTAGCTTCTGGGCTAAAATCTGGTACGTGTTCGGTTACTCCAAAAGAACTGGCTTCTAATGCAGTAGATAGAGCCAATTCGATCCCGCGATCGTCTACATCGGTGGTAGAAGTTACCCCCATAGTGTTATTTTCATTCCAAACTCTGACGATAACGCTCGATCTATTGGATGCTTTTACTTGTTTTGGTTCTCCTTGGTCGACTTGTACGCTAGTCTCATCTATAGACGAACCGTAAATATCGTATTTTTTTATACCTAGTTTGTTAGCGCAACTTGCTGCTAGTTTTGCAATTTCTGATACTTTTGCCATCTTATTTTTTTTCGATTTATCTGCTTATTTATTATTTTCCCTCAGAGATGAAATAATCGTGTCGATCTATAGCAGGGTAGCAATTTTTAGATATGGTTGTCATAGTTGGGCAAACTTTACGATCCTGTTAGCCTGGCTCAATAATTTTAAACGATCGCCCTCGCGTCTCTGAAAATATCGTAGCTTTGCCGAAAATAAGCAACAGAAAAACCGAATCAATATATCGTTGCGAGTAAACTTTTGGCAGCAAAACTACACAGAATAGTTGTTCTAAGCAGATCTAAAAATCTTATTTGAGCTAAAGATGAATCGTTTTCATAGGAACTTAAGAGAAAATATCACCATTCAACATCTCTGTGAGAAAGATGTCAAACTAATGCGCGACTTACTCAAGGTTTTTGGCGATGCGTTTGATGAAGTTGATATTTATTGCAAATCCCAGCCGAAAACAGATTATCTTCGCAAGCTACTTAGCAAAGAGCATTTTATCGTATTGGTTGCATTGAAACATACGGAGGTGGTGGGCGGTTTAGCAGCATACGAGCTTGAGAAATTCGAGCAAGAAAGGAGCGAGATTTATATTTACGATCTAGCCGTATCTATCGAACACCGTCGACAAGGTATAGCAACGGCATTAATTGACGCACTTAAGAATATAGCAGTCGCTCGCAAAGCCTATGTTATCTTCGTTCAAGCCGACTACGGTGACGATCCGGCAATAGAACTATATACGAAAATTGGACTGCGCGAAGATGTTTTACACTTTGATATTCCAGTAAAAAATAAGGACGGAGAATTAAGCTAAAGGATCTTTAAGCTCGAGATTCTGCTTTCTAACCCAGTATTGACTTAAAAAATGAATTTGTCTGAAACCAACAATTAAATTCAAGCCAGGAACAAACATCCACCAAACGATTAAAGGCTCTTTTAATCCTACTTCACGATACATTCGGTTGATAGTACAGTATAGTTTAAACTGCGAGATAAATATCCAGACTATTCCAGAAAGAGAAAACCAACCAAACCAAGCACCGACATCTGGATCTAAAATCCATAAAGCTTGAGGCAATGCGACACCCAAAAGAAAAGGTAACATACACATTGCTCCCGACCAACCATAACCGTTATATTTTCTCAGCTCGTCGTGAATCACCCATTTATAGTAGCTATAGTAAAGCAACAAACTCGCGCCAGAAAAAAGTATAACCTGCCAAAGAGGTCGGGGTTTACCTAAAATATCGGCTTCTTTTTGCCAAGATCTGCTTTGCGGATCGCTCATACAACTTTATTTCGATTTTTTTCTTATTTTATTCATATTTATTAAGGAAATGTTTGACCCAATAGATAATAAAATGAATAGTTGCATCATTTTTACTTCTTAAAATCTAAATTTAGTTCTCGAGTAAATAAAAATAATTGATTCAGAGCAAAGCAATGTCAATCCAAATTTACGGAATTCCTAACTGTCAAACTTGCAAAAAAGCTTTAAGATGGCTCGATAACCATCAAATTGAATACGAATTTATTAACCTAAGAGAAAATCCACCAACTCAACAAGAAGTTGCTAATTGGGTAGAGCATCTAGGCATTAAACCAATGTGCAATACTTCTGGTAAATCTTATCGCGCGATTAAAAAAGTTAGAAGCACTTGGAATGAAGAGCAGTGGATCGAGGCTTTTGCTAATGACGTAATGTTAATCAAACGGCCTTTATTTATTAAAGACGATCGCGCTGTGTTGGTTGGCTTTCGAGAAGAAGGAGCAACGATCAAACAAAAATTGGGGTTAGTAACTGAAGCAGCAGAAACATCAGAAACAGCTCCAGTCGAGACAGAATTAACACCAGAAAATTCTCCAACTTCCGAACCTGAATCTACTGAGGAAACTAATGGGGAAGAGAATAATAAATTGACAGAATTGACGGCAGAATTAGAAAATAACAAATCTCTTGTCAATCGATTAGAAGGTGAATTGAAAGAAGTTAAATCTCAAGTTAGCGAGCAATTAGAAAATAATCAAAATTTAAAAACAGAACTAGGAGCAAAAATAGATGAAATTAAGGATTTGGAAAAATCGCTAGCTGAAAAAGAATCAAATTTGGTGGCGCAAATTCAAAAAATTGAATCGTTAGAAAAGGCTTCAAGTTCGAGTCAAGATGAAAATTTTAAAACTAAGTACAACGAGCTTCAACAGGAATATCAACAGCAAAGCGATCGCTTGGAAAGTTTAGCAGCAGAAATTGAAAATAGGCAATCTCAATTCACAAGTTTAGAAACAGAATTAGCACAAAAAAATCGCAACATTCAAGAATTAGAATCTCAATTTACCGAACAAAAATCAGAATTAGATCGCGCAATTGCCAATGCTAATAATTTTGAAAGTGAATTAACCCAAAAAAGCGAAGCGATCGCTAATTTAGAAAGTAACATCGCTCGGCTAGAATCTCAACTAACAGAACAGAATAATAATAGTAATAACTTACAACAAGAATTAAATAATAAAGGCGATCGCATTCATCAATTAGAATCTCAATTAGCCTCTTCTC
This sequence comes from Prochloraceae cyanobacterium, assembly GCA_030065265.1. GTDB lineage: Bacteria > Cyanobacteriota > Cyanobacteriia > Cyanobacteriales > JASJDA01 > JASJDA01. The sequence continues at coordinate 307 of JASJCW010000172.1, read as the reverse complement.
AAACAAATTCAGACAATCTCCAAGCAGAATTAAATCAAAAAACAGAAGCGATCGCTAATTTAGAAAGTAACATCGCTCGGCTAGAATCTCAACTAGCAGAACAGAATAATAATAGTAATAACTTACAACAAGAATTAAATAATAAAGGCGATCGCATTCATCAATTAGAATCGGAACTAGCCTCTTCTCAAACAAATTCAGACAATCTCCAAGCAGAATTAACTCAAAAAACCGAATCGATCGCTAATTTAGAAAGTAACATCGCCCAACTAGAATCTCAACTAGCAGAACAGAATAATAATAGTAA